>JBKPLV010000102.1:0-8560 GCA_046731795.1 Actinomycetota bacterium
AGACGAAGCTCGCGGCGATGATGAAGGGCCGCCAGCGCTCGGGCCGCGGCTGGAGCAGCCACGACAGCGGCAGCACGACCATGAAGAAGATCGCGAAGGTGGCGGTCGGGAAGAGCACGAGTCTCGGCAGCCGCGGATCTAGGCGGCGGGGTTACTCCGGCTGCGGTGGAGGCAAGCGAGTCGTCGCGCCGTCGTCCGCCGCGACGTCGAGTGCTGTGTCGGAACCGACGGCGTCGAACCAGTTGGGGTCGTTAGGGACCCCGGCCTGGACAGCGGCCGAGCCGTAGATCAGGGCCTGCTCGCGCACCTCGCTCCGGGCGGTGGCCCACTCGACGAGGGCCACGAGGAGCCACGCGCCGACCATGACGGCCGCGATTGCGGGCGCGTCGAGGCCGGCGACGGCTGCGAGAACAGCCACGGCGACGATGAACAGGATCTCGAGCAGCAGCCAGGGGACGGCGATGCGTCGCGAGCTGGGCGAGTCGACGGAGCGGACCCAGGTCGGGCTCTCGCGCGCGACCGGCCGGGCCTCGTCCCAGCCCGGGCGCTCCCCGTTCTCGGAAGGGAGGAGACGTGCCTCGTGCCGCAGGGCGTTCACCTCGTCCTGGAGCCCGCCGACCTGCGCCGCGAGCGCGCGGACCGCTCCGAGGACGTCGTCGGAGTCCTCGACCGCGTGCCCGAGTGAGACCTGCGTCGTCTCGGACGGGTCTGCCACGACGCCCCGGTCAGCCCTCGTCGGAGGACGTCATCTCGTCGAGCGCGGCACGGCCCTGCTCGTGCACCTCGGCCCGGCGGCCGGCGACGTTCGCCGCAGGCGCCGGCTCGGGCTCATCCGTCTCCTCGGCCCGCGAGGCGGCGAGCTTCTGCCTGAGCTCATCGGCCGGGTCGGTGGCTGTAGGAGCCGGTGCCGTGAGCCCCGCCTCCCTGGGTCTCTCCTGTCGACGCTTGCGCCAGCGCAGGAACCAGCGGATGCCCAACGTGACGAGGGCGATCTTGACGAGGCGGCGCACGGCGCGATGGTACCGCCGCTACGGGAAGGACGAGCCTCCGCTGCGGTTGCGACCGCAAAAGCGGTCGCCTGTAGGAATTTCTCGCGGCCCGGCCCGCGGGAGCGGGCCGGGGTCTTGCGACGGACTCAGCACGAGATTGCGCGGCGCTCCTGCTACCATCGCGCGGCTTCCTGCCTGACCCAGGCGCCGTCCGTTCCCGGCGGTGCCGCGCGCGGTGAGGCCGATTCAGACCGAGGGAAGGAGAACGGGAACGTGAACGAATACGAGATTCTGCTGCTGCTCGATCCCGAGCTCGACGACGAGCGTCAGGGCGAGGTCGTCTCGCGTGCGCGCGAGCTCGTGGAGCGTGGCGGCGGCACGTGGGACCTTCACGACGCCTGGGGGCGGCGAAAGCTCGCCTACGAGATCGACCACAAAGGCGAGGGGAGCTACCACCTCCTGCACTTCACGTGCGACGCGGGCACGCTCGACGAGGTCTCCCGGGTCCTCCGGATCGACGACGCGGTCATGCGCCACATGGCGACACGTCGAATCCAGGGGAGTCCCGTTCGGCCCGTAGCGGTCGCCGCGCCGGCGCGCGAGGATGCAGGGGCCGCACCCGAAGTCGAGGAACAGGAAGAGGAGGAGTAGGAGATGGCGGGCAACATCAATCGCGTCGTTCTCGTCGGGAACCTGACGAGAGATCCCGAGCTCCGGCACACGCCGTCCGGGACACCGGTCTGCTCCCTGCGGCTCGCGGTGAACACGCGTCGCAAGGACGAGACCGGACAGTGGACCGACAAGCCGAACTACTTCGACATCACCGTGTGGGGGCAACAGGGCGAAAACTGCGCGCAGTACCTCTCGAAGGGCCGCCCGGTGGCGATCGACGGTCGCCTCGAGTGGCGCGAATGGGAGGCGCAGGACGGCACGAAGCGCCAGGCGGTGGAGGTCGTGGCCGAGAGCGTGCAGTTCCTCGGCGGGCGCCAGGACTCGGAAGCGGCCTACGTCCCCGCGGGCGCGGCCTCCGGCGGCGAGGACTTCCCGAGTTCCCCGACCGACGACGACATTCCGTTCTAGGCAGATCAGGAGACACGAGATGGCTCAGAAGAAACAGCAGCCCCGGAGGCGGACAGGCCCGGCAACGGCGCCCGGCAAGCGGAAGAGCTGCCATTTCTGCCGGGACAAGGTGCAGGAGATCGACTACAAGAACACGGCGCAGCTGCGGCGGTACATCTCCGAGAAGGGGAAGATCCGCTCGCGGCGGATCACCGGTGCCTGCCGCCGTCACCAGATCCAGGTCGCCTCGGCCGTGAAGCGCGCGCGCGAGATGGCCCTGCTCCCGTACGTCGGGTAAAGGTGACGATTGTGAGCAGACCAGCCCGCGGTCGCGCAGCGACCGCCTTCAGGGGTTTCCGCGCGCTCGAGATCCGCGCGAGCCGATCTCGAAGGAGGCGCACATAGTGCAAGTCATCCTGCTGCAAGACGTCGAGAAGGTGGGCCTCCGCGGAGACGTCGTCGACGTCGCCCGCGGGTACGCCCGCAACTTCCTCCTCCCGCGCAAGCTCGCGGAGAACGCCACCCCGGCGCGGGTCGCCGAGCTGCAGCGTGTGGAGTCGGAGCGCGCGAAGCACGAGGCGCGCTCGGCCGAGCAGGCGCAGGAGATCGCCGAGGTCCTCGGCAAGACGGTCCTTCGCTTCGAGGTGAAGGCCGGCCCGACCGGCTCGCTGTTCGGGTCCGTAACGCCCTCGGACGTCGCCGACGAGATCTGGCGCGCGCGGAAGGTCCGGGTCGACCGCCGCAAGATCGCGACCGACCCGCTGAAACGCATCGGCCGCTACTCCATTCCGATCGAGCTCTTCCAGGACGTCAGCGTCGAGGTGAAGACCCTCGTCGTGCCCGAGGGCGGCGAGCTGCCGCCCGAGGAGGAGCTCGCCGCGCTCGAGGCGGCGGAGGCCGAGGCCGCTGCTGCCGCCGAGGCCGAGCACGAGCAGGCGGAGGCGGCGATCGCCGAGGTCATCGCCGAGGAGGAGATCGAGGAGGACGTCGAAGACGGCGTCGAGCCCGAGGCGCTCACGACCGAGGCCAGTGCTGATGCAGTTGAGTCACCCGACGACGAAGACGGCCCGGCGGCTGCCTGACATCCGCGCCGTACGGCGTGCGGCACTCACGCTTGCCGCAGCGGGAGTGCTGCTCCTCGCGGTCGCGGTGCAGGCCTCCGCGCAGC
The DNA here is from genome assembly GCA_046731795.1 of Actinomycetota bacterium. Lineage (GTDB taxonomy): Bacteria > Actinomycetota > Thermoleophilia > Gaiellales > Gaiellaceae > GMQP-bins7. Next base: position 3,217 of record JBKPLV010000102.1, read on the forward strand.
CGGCGACGAAGACGCGGGTGACCCTCATCGGCGACTCCGTCACTGCGTCCTTCAACTACGTCGCGGCGGCGCGGCGCTACCTGGGCAAGGGTCTCGATCTGCGCTCGGACGCGGTCGTCTGCAGGCGGCTCGTCGCGGCGAGCTGTCCGTTCCAGGGCTCGACGCCGTCGACGGCGCTCCAGGTCGTGACGGCCGAGGGGCACAACCTGGGCGCGGTCGTCGTGATCAACGTCGGCTACAACGACTGGGTCGCCGTCTACGACGTCGACCGCGTGATGCGGGCCTTGCGGGCTGCGGGCGTGCACAGCGTGATCTGGGTCACGCTGAAGGAGGTCGGCACCTATTCGTCGATCTACGCGCAGACGAACGCCCGCATTCGCGGCGCGGGCAAGCGGTGGCGCTCGAGCATGGTCGTCGCGGACTGGAACGCGTACAGCCGTGGCAAGCCGTGGTTCGTCGAGGACGGCCTGCACCTGAGTGGGGCCGGGGCGATGCGGCTCGCTCGCTTCCTGCGGCCGCTCGTGCTCGCCGGAGTCGCGTAGCTCGTTCCACAGCCCTGTGGACAGCGCGCGGAAGTTCGCGCAACGAGCGCCTGTTTCCTCGTTGACAACTCTCGTGCGGCTGTCGACCGGCAGCCCGGAGCGGTGGATAAGGACATCCGCGCGTGTGGATACTATGCCGAACGTATGTTCTCTTCCCCTGCATGTGGGCGCCCCGGCGCGGCGGACGGCGGCGCATTCGACAGCGCGTCCAGGGACGGCTTGACTCCGGCGCCGTGAGCAACGCTCGCCTTCGTCTCGGGTCCGCCTTCTCCGCGACCGGGCGGACTCGCCGGTGAGCCACGCAGACTCGTCACGGGCGGTGCTCGAGCGTGCCGGCGAGCGCCTGAGCGCCGTCGTCCCGCCCCAGAATCTCGAGGCCGAGGAGTCGGTACTCGGGGCGATGCTGCTCTCGCCGGTCGCCGTCGGCACCGTGAGCGAGATCCTCGACGCGTCGGACTTCTACCGGGAGAGCCACGCGAAGATGTACCGCGCGGCGCTCGCCCTGTGGTCGAAGGGGGAGCCGGTCGATGCGATCACGCTCGTCAACGAGCTCGACGAGCGCGCCGAGCTGGACGCGGCCGGCGGGCAGGCGCGAGTCGCCGAGCTCGCGGCGCTCGTGCCCGCGGCCTCGAACGTCGAGCACTACGCCCGGATCGTCAAGGAGATGGCGACGCTCCGCGGGCTCATCCGCGCGGGGCAGGAGATCGTGCGGCTCGGCCAGGAGCGGGAGGGCGAGGTCTCGGATCTCGTCGATCGCGCCGAGCAGATCGTCTTCGAGCTCGGTCAACAGCGCGAGTCGAGCGACTTCTCGCACATCGAGAAGCTCCTCAAGGAGTCCTTCGAGCGCATCACGCACCTGTACGAGGCGGGCGCCGAGATCACCGGGGTGCCGTCCGGCTACCGCGAGCTCGATCTCATGACCTCGGGGTTCCAGCCGGGCAACCTCGTCATCCTCGCGGCGCGACCGTCGATGGGGAAGTCGGGCCTCGGCCTCTGTATCGCCGCGAACCTCGGCGTGCGCCATCAGACGCCGGTCGCGCTGTTCACGCTCGAGATGTCGAAGTCCGAAGTGACGCAGCGAATGATGTGCAGTGAGGCGAAGGTCGAGTCTCAGCGGCTGCGGACGGGCAGGCTCGCGCCGGACGACTGGCCGCGGCTCACGGCGGCCTGCGACCGCCTGATGAAGGCGCCGATCTACGTGGACGACGCCGGCGCCACCTCGATCATGGAGCTCCGCTCGAAGGCGCGTCGCCTCAAGTCGCGCGAGCCGGGTCTGGGCCTCATCGTCGTCGACTATCTGCAGCTCATGGCCTCCGACCGGAACGTCGAGAGCCGGGTGCAGGAGGTCTCGCAGATCTCGCGGGCGCTGAAGGTGCTCGCGCGGGAGCTCGAGGTGCCGATCCTCGCCATGTCGCAGCTCTCGCGCGCCGTGGAGCAACGGCACGACAAGCGGCCGATCCTCTCCGACCTACGCGACTCGGGCTCGATCGAGCAGGACGCCGACCTCGTCTTCTTCATCTACCGCGACGAGTACTACCTCGGCGAGGAGTCCGACCAGCAGGGGATCGCGGAGGTGATCCTCGCGAAGCACCGCAACGGGCCCACCGGCACCGTGAAGCTCTCCTGGCTGCGTCGCTACGCGAAGTTTGCCGATTTGGCTGCGGCGTAGCGGCGTGCAGAGCACGGCGGCGCGCTCGCCGCGCGCCAGTGTGTTCGCCGACCTCGTCGCGGGCTAGCCCGCGTTCGTGTCGTTGTCCGGCGCCGGATTGAGACTCCCGGCGTGCCGCTCGCGATCGACTTCCCGCCCGACTCCGCCGAGTGGGTCTTCTTCGTCTCGTTCGCGGTCATCCTCGTCGGCCCGCTGATCTTCGAGCGCCTCGGGTTCCCCGGGATCGTCGGTGTGATACTGGGCGGGCTGCTCGTCGGCCCCGGCGTTCTCGACTGGGTGCAGCGCGAGGGCGTCGTGGAGTCGCTCGGCGACCTCGGGATCCTCTTCCTCATGTTCCTCGCCGGGCTCGAGCTCGATCTCGACGAGTTCGCGGCGAACCGCCGGGGCGCTCTGACGTTCGGCGCGCTCACGTTCACGATCCCGTTCACGCTCGGCATCGGTGTCGCCGCCGGGTTCGGCTACGGGCTCGCGACGGCGATGCTCTTCGGGTCCCTGTGGGCGTCGCACACGCTCGTCGCGTACCCGATCGTCCAGGAGTACGGCCTCCTGCGCGACCGGGCCGTCGGCATCGCCGGCGGCGGGACGGTGATGACCGACACGCTCGCGCTCTCCGTCCTCGCGATCGTGGCCGGCTCGCAGGCGAGCGACGCTCGCCCCGGCCTGATCCTGCTCGAGGTCGCCGCGGGGATCGCGATCCTCGCCTTGTTCTGCGCGTTCGTGCTGCCCTGGGTCACCCGCTGGGTGTTCGCGGGGGTCGGGCAGCACCGTGGTGCACGCTTCCTCTGGATCACCGTCGCCTTGACGGCGGCCGCGCTCGTCGCCGACCGTGCGGGCATCGAGGGAATCGTCGGAGCGTTCTTCGCCGGTCTCGCGCTGAACCGGCTCGTCCCGAGCCGAAGCCGGCTGATGGAGCAGATCGAGTTCGTCGGCGGCGTCCTGCTGATCCCGTTCTTCCTGCTCTCGACCGGGATGCTGATCGATCCCTCCGCGTTCACGGAGCGGCGTGTCCTCGGGATCGCGGCCATCTCGCTCGCCGTCGTCTTCCTGGGCAAGCTCGTCGCGGCTCTGCTCTCGAGCCGCGTCCTCGGGCTCTCGCGCCCGCAGGGCCGCCTCCTCTTCGGCCTCTCGCTCGCCCAGGCGGCGGCGACGCTGGCAGCGGTCACCATCGGTGTCGACATCGGCCTCTTCGACACCCCGCTCCTGAACGCGACCCTCATCGTCGTCCTCATCACCGTCCTCGTCTCGAGCATCGTCACGCGGAGCGCGGTGCGGCGCATCGAGCCGCCGCGGGTGCAGGGCGAGCGGCTCGCCGAGACGGTATTCGTCCCGGTCGACGTCGTCGACGACGCCGCCGTGGTCGAGCTCGCCGCGCGGCTCGCGATGGCGAAGGGAGGGAACGTCCTCGTCGGCGCCGTCGCGACTGCCGCCGGCGATCAGCTGGACGCGGCGCGCGAGCGCGCGCATGCGGCAGAGCGCCAGGCCGCGGGCGTCGGCGCGGAGGCATCGTCGGTCGTTCGCGTGGACGACTCGGAGGCGACCGCGCTGGCGGCGATCATCGTGGAGCACGGCGTGTCGCTGATGGTGACGGGCTGGCGACGCGCTGCGGTCGCGGCAGACGTCGTCCTGGGAGGCCAGGACGTCGACCTCGTTGCACTCGCCGACGTTCCGGTCCTCGCGATCCTCTCGGCGCGTGGCGAGTTTCGCCGGGTCGTGCTCGCCCTCGACGACGCCGATCTCACGAGCAACCTCGCGGAGCGAGATCTCGCGCTCGCGGTGGCCTCCGTCGCCGCTGCCGCGACCCGTTCGAAGGCGACGGTCGTGGTTCCGGACGACGAGGCGGGAGCTGCGTTCGCCGAGCTGCTGGGCGACCGCGGCGATCTCGTCCGCGACTCCCGCTCGCGGCGCGAGGCGCTCGCGGCGCTCGTGCGGGACGACGATCTCGTGCTCGTCCCGGCCAGGCCCGGACGCTCGCCGCTGCATCGCGACGCGTCGTCCGCGGCAGCGCTCGCTGTCGCGTGCACCGTCGCCGTCCCGACCCGAGCCCGCGCGGGTGCGGGGCTCGTCACCGGCACGACCACGTTCGTCGGCAGCCGCCGCAGCGCGTAGCCGGCGGCGGTCGCGTGCAAGACTGGTCGCGTGCCTGCGACCGTCATCGTCGGGGCGCAGTGGGGTGACGAGGGCAAGGGCAAGATCGTCGACCTCCTCGCGCAGCAGTCGGATCTCGTCTGCCGCTACCAGGGCGGCCCGAACGCGGGCCACACGGTCGTCGTGGGCGACGAGACCTACAAGATCCGCCAGATCCCGACCGGGCTCATCGCCGGCAAGCGGTGCGCGATCGGCGCGGGCTGCGTCGTCGACCCGGAGGTGCTCGTCGGCGAGCTCGATGAGCTCGAGTCGCGCGGCCACCAGACCGAAGGCCTGCTGTTCGTCTCCGGCAACGCGCACCTGATCATGCCCTGGCACGTCGCGCTCGACGGCGCCCGCGAGCGTCGTCTCGGCCGCCTGCAGATCGGGACGACGCGACGTGGAATCGGGCCTGCGTACGCGGACAAGGCGACGCGGATCGGCATCCGCGTGCAGGACCTGCTCGACCCGAAGATCCTGCGCCAGAAGCTCGAGCTGGCCGTCACCGAGAAGAACGTCTGGCTCGAGCGCGTCTACGGGCTCGAGCCCTTCGAGGTGGAGGTCGTGGTGCGCGCGCAGCTCGAGCTCGCTGAGCGGCTCGGCCCGTACGTGGCCGATACCTCGCTCCTCGTCGACCGCGCTCTCCGCGACGGGGAACATGTCCTCTTCGAGGGCGCGCAGGGCACGATGCTCGACCTCGACCACGGGACGTATCCGTTCGTGACCTCGTCGAGCCCGATTGCGGCCGGCGCCGCGGTCAGCTTCGGAATCGGGCCGAACCGGATCGAGGAGGTGCTGGGCGTGTCGAAGGCGTACGTGACCCGCGTCGGCGAGGGCCCCTTCCCGAGCGAGATCGTCGGCTCCGACCAGGAGCGCGTGCAGACGCTGGGTCAGGAGTTCGGCACAGTGACGGGTCGCGAGCGCCGATGCGGCTGGCTCGACCTCGTGGCGCTCCGCTTCGCGGTCCGCGTGAACGGGATCACGTCGCTCGCGGTGACGAAGCTCGACG
>JBKPLV010000103.1:0-2651 GCA_046731795.1 Actinomycetota bacterium
ACGGCGGAGTGATCGCCGACTACACCGGCGCCTTCGACGATCCCGAGGAGCTAGCCGCGAGGCTGTCGGCCGCGGTCGGGGTCGTCGAGCACGGTCTCTTCCCCCCCGAGCTCGTCTCCGACGTGATCGTCGGCCGCGGCGAGCTGGCCGAGCATCGCTCCTACCGCTGATCGTCGACCCAGAGACGGAAGCCGCCGAGGAACGCGTCCTCGTTGTGGCCGAGGCGGCAGTTCGGCGGGAGCTGGCTGAGCGCTCGCGCGTTCCCGCCGCCGAGCACGACGTAGTCGGGCTCCACGGCGTTCGTCAGATGCTCGATGGTCTCGAAGACCGCCTTCTGCCAGCGCTTGTGGCCGCTCTTCTCGAGCCCTCGCTCGCCGACGTAGTCCTCGAACGTCGCCTTCCGGAACGGCAGATGGCCGAGCTCCATCGGGGCGATGACGCCGTCGAGGATCATGGTCGTCCCGAGCCCCGTACCGAGCCCGAGGAAGAGCATCCGGCCGCCGTCGTACGACCCGAGTGCCTGCATGGCTGCGTCGTTCACGATCTTCGCCGGCTTGTCGAAGGCGTGGGCGAGGTCGAAGTCGACCCACCCTTTGCCGAGGTTCACCGGCTCCCGGACCACCCGATCGTTCTTCACGGGGCCGGGCACGCCGACCGAAACGACCTCGTAGTCCCAGTCCTTCGTGATGTCGAGGACGCCCTCGACCATCTGCTTCGCCGTCATCTTGTGGCCGGAGACGAAGCGCCGCCGCTCGTCGAGGCCGTTCAGCAGCACCTTCACGTGTGAGCCGCCGACGTCGACCGCGAGCACCTTCGGCGCGCGGGGCTCGACCGGGTACTTGCGCTCGGCAACGCTCATCGCGTGGATCCTGCCGCAGCCGCGTCGGCGACGACGAGCGCGTGGTCGGTGGAGACACGACCGCCGGGGATCGAGGCATCGCTCGCACGGAGCCGCGCGAGCGCATCGACCTTGTCGTCGCCTGTCACGAGCCAGAGGATCGACCGCGCTCGGTTCAGGACGGGGTACGTGAGCGTCATCCGCCGCCGGCCCTGGTACTCGCCGGTGAGCGCGACGTCGCGGTCGGACACGCCGAGCACGGGGTCCCCCGGGACGAGGGAGGCCGTGTGGCCGTCCGGCCCGAGACCGAGATGGACGAGGTCGAACGCGGGCGGAAGCTCCTCTGCGTACTGCGCGGCGGCGGCGTCGAGATCGTGCGCCCAGACCGGCATCGGGCGCACATCGGAGGCCGCGCCCTGGGGCAGCGCGCGCTCCAGCTGAGTGAGATTCCGGTCGGGATCGCCTTCCGGTGCGACCCGCTCGTCCACCTGGAAGATCGTCACCTTCTCCCAGGGCAGCTTCCCTGCGAGATCGGCGAACATCGCCCACGGCGTCCGCCCGCCCGAGACGGCGAACGTGAACGTCCCATGGTCGGCGATCGCGGCCTCCGCGTGCTCGGCGACGAGCTCCGCTCCGCGGCGTGCGACCGCGTCGGCGTCGGGGAGGATCTCGATCTCGAGCGGCACGAACTCAGCTCGCCTTCTCGTCGTGCCCGCCGAACTGCTTGCGCATCGCGGACAGGAGGCGGTTCGCGAAGTCGTCCATGTTCCGAGACCCGAAGCGCGAGTAGAGCGCGGTCGTGAGCACGGGGGCGGGGACGCCCTCCTCGATGGCCGCGATCGACGTCCAGCGTCCCTCGCCGGAATCGGAGACGCGGCCTGCGAACTCCTCCAGTTTCGGGGAGTCGTACAGCGCCGCCGCGGTGAGGTCGAGAAGCCACGAGCCGACGACGCTTCCGCGCCGCCAGACCTCGGCGACCTCGGTCGTGTCGATGTCGTACTCGTATAGCTCGGGGCGCTCGAGCGGAGCGGTCTCGGCGTCCATCTCGCGCACGCGCTTGCCCATGTCGGCGTTGGCGATGATGTTGAGCCCCTCGGCGTACGCGGCCATGAGCCCGTACTCGATGCCGTTGTGGACCATCTTCACGAAGTGACCGGCGCCGTTTGGGCCGCAGTGGTAAAAGCCCTGCTCGGCCTGGCTCGGGTCGCCACTGCGGCCGGGCGTGCGCTCCGCGGAGTCGAGGCCGGGGGCGACCGAGGCGAAGATGGGGGAGAGCCGCTCGACGACCTCCGTCTCGCCTCCGATCATCAGGCAGAAGCCGCGCTCGAAGCCCCACACGCCTCCGCTCGTGCCGACGTCGACGTGGTGGATGCCCTTCTTCCGCAGCTCGTTCGCGTGGCGGATGTCGTCGACGTAGTGCGTATTGCCGCCGTCGATGATCGCGTCTCCCGGCTCGAGAACCTCGGCGAGCGCGGAGATCGTCTTGTCCGTGATGTCGCCCGCCGGCACCATGACCCACGCGGCGCGGGGCCGTTCGAGCGCGGCGGCGAACTCCTCGAGCGAGGAGGCGCCGGTCGCGCCGTCCGCCGCGAGCGCCTCGACGGCGGCCGCGGAGACGTCGTAGCCGACGCAGCGGTGACCGTCGTGCATGAGCCGCCGGACGATTCCGGCTCCCATCCGGCCGAGGCCCACCATTCCGAGCTGCATGGGGTGATCGGTGCTCACGTTCAGCTTCCTCCTCTCAGGATGAACTGCTCGACTGCATGGGCGAACCCGTCGTCGTCGTTCGAGGCGGTCACGCGTCGCGCCGCCT
>JBKPLV010000104.1:0-7762 GCA_046731795.1 Actinomycetota bacterium
AGTAGGCGCCCTCGAGCCGCCGCATCGTGTTCGCCACCGCCTCGACGAGCGGCGCCGGGTCGCGGCCCACGAGCGCGGCGATGATCTCCGTGTCCGACCCGGACGTGAGCGAGACGGCGTCGGCGAGCAACTCGTCACGAAGCTCCTCGACGTTCAGGAGGTTGCCGTTGTGGCCGAGAACGATCGTGCGCGCGCTGCCGTGGCGGATGTGCGGTTGCGCGTTCGACCACTTGTTGGCCCCGGTCGTGGAGTAGCGCGTGTGTCCGATCGCGACCTCGCCGGGGAGTGCGTTCAGCTGGTCCTCGTCGAAGACGTGGGCGACGAGGCCCATCTCGCGCAGAACCGTGAGCCTTCCGTGGTCGGAGACTGCGATCCCAGCGGACTCCTGGCCGCGGTGCTGGAGCGCGAACAGCCCGAAGTACGCGAGACGGGAGACGTCACGCTCCACCGAACGGATTCCGAAGACACCACACATGTCAGTCGCCGGGGTCCCAGGCGCCGCGCAGGCGCGAGAGCTCCACGCCGAGCAGGGTACTCCCGCCTGCCTCCCCGATCCGGCGGAGCGGGACGCTCAACTCGCCCGCAACACTCTCGATCTCCGTGACCGAATCCGGGGCGCAGGCGATGACAGCCCGGCCGCCCACCTCGCCGAACAGCTCGACCATGTCGTCGCGCAGGTCGAGGGAGGCGCCGCAGTCGGAGACGAGCGCCGCCTCCGCCAGGCAGACCGCCAGCCCGCCCTCTGACGCGTCGTGGACGAGCGTCGCCGAGTGCGCGACGCGCCAGAGGAGCGAGACCAGGCGCGCCTCCGCCTCGAGGTCGAGCGGCGGGGGAGTCCCGCCCAGCGCCCCGTAGCGGGCCTGGAGCTCCGACCCGGCCAACGTTACTGGCGACGCGAAGGCCGCGAAGAGCACGTCTCCGGCCTGCCAACCCTTCGGCACTCGGCGGACGTCCTCGACGAGCCCGACGGCGCCGACAACAGGCGTCGGGTGAATGGCGCGCCCGTTCGTCTCGTTGTACAGCGACACGTTCCCTGACACGACCGGGATCTCGAGGGCCTCGCACGCGGCGGCGATGCCGTCGATCGCCTGCGCGAGCTCCCACCCGATCTCGGGCTTCTCCGGGTTCCCGAAGTTGAGGCAGTCGGTGAGCCCGATCGGCTCCCCGCCGGCGCAGGCCACATTGCGCGCCGCCTCAAGCGCCGCAAGCGCGCCGCCCGCGAACGGGTCGAGGCGGGCGATGCGTCCCTGGCCGTCCAGCGAGAGCGCGAGGCCGCGCATCGACGGACGCAGCCGGATGACGGCGGCGTCGAGCCCGGGGCGGCGAACGGTCCGCGAGCCGACCAGCTGGTCGTAGCGGCGGAAGACGAACTCGCGGCTGCGCAGCGCCGGCGAGCCGAGGAGCTCCACGAGCGCCTGCGCGGCCGGAGGCACGTCAACGAGCTCCGGCTGTGCCGGGGCGGGCCTGCGCGTCTGCGCGACCTCGTAGCGCGGGCACTCGTCGGTGAGGAGGCGCGCCGGAACCTCCCCGACGACGTCGTCGTCCCAGAATGCGCGAAGCAGTCCGCTGGCCGTCACCTCCCCGATGTCCGCGTGCTCGAGCTCCCAGCGGTCGAGCACCGCCTCGACCGCGTCGAGCATCTGCGGGCGGACGATGGCGATCATCCGCTCCTGGCTCTCGGAGATCATCACCTCCCAGGGCTCCATGCCCTCCTCGCGGAGCGGCACCCGGTCGAGGTGGACGTCGATGCCGAGGTCCGCAGCCATCTCGGAAAGCGAGGAGGCGATCCCGGCCGCACCGCAGTCCTGCAGCGACTCGACGAGACCGGACGACACGAGCTCGACCGACGCCTCGATGAGCTTCTTCCCGGTGAACGGGTCGCCGACCTGGACCGAAGGCCGCTTCTCCGCCGAGCCCTCGTCGAGCTCCTGGCTCGCGAGGACCGACGCGCCCCCGATCCCGTCCCTGCCGGTCGTCGCCCCGTACAGGAGTACCCGGTGACCGGCGACGCTCGCCTTCGCGCGCATGAGCCGCTCGACGGGTAGCAGCCCGACGCACATCGCGTTCACGAGGCAGTTGTCGCGGTACGAATCGTCGAAGACCGCCTCGCCGCCGACCGTGGGCACCCCCGTGCAGTTGCCGTAGTGGCCGACGCCGGCGACCGCGCGCGAGAAGTGCCAGTCGGGCTCGCCGAAGCGGAGGCCGTCGAGGAGCGCGACCGGACGGGCGCCCATGGCGACGATGTCGCGCAGGATCCCGCCGACGCCGGTCGCGGCGCCCTGAAACGGCTCGACGGCCGAGGGGTGGTTGTGGCTCTCGACCTTGAACGCGACGGCGAGGCCGTCCCCGAGATCGAGCACGCCCGCGTTCTCGCCTGGCCCCTGCAGCACGCGTGCACCGGTCGACGGCAGCCGCTTCAGCAGGAGCGCGGAGTGCTTGTAGCCGCAGTGCTCCGACCAGAGGAGCGAGAAGACGGCGAGCTCGAAGTCGTTCGGGTCGCGCTCGAGCAGGACGCGGATTCGCTCGAACTCCTCGTCGGTGAGGCCGAGTGCGCGATGGAGCGCCGGATCCGTCACGCTGCTCAGGAGGTCAGCTTATCGAGGCAGCAGGACCTCGCATGGTGCCGGCGGAAGGCCCGCGGGTAGCCTCAGCATGTGCGCTCGTACTGGCCCCAGATCCTGCTGCTGGCGGCGATGTGGGGCGGGTCGTACCTCTTCATCAAGGTCGCGGTCGACGACATTCCGCCGGCGGCGATGACCGATTTGCGCGTGCTCAGCGCGGGCGTGCTCCTCCTCGGCTACCTCTCGGTCCGCATGGGCTTCTCGCGCGCAGTCGGCGAGCTCCGCGCGGCCTGGCGACCGTGCCTCGTGCTCGGAGTGATCAACGCGGCCCTGCCGATGGGGCTCGTCGCCTGGGGCGAGACGCACATCGACTCGAGCGTCGCCGGGATCGCGCAGTCGACCGTCCCGATCTTCACCTTCATCCTCGCCGCCCGCTTCCTGCCGCACGAGCCCGTCGGGCCCCTGCGGATCGCGGGCGTCGCGCTCGGGTTCGTGGGCGTTGCGGCACTCACTGGGCTCGACACCGACGCGGGTTTCTGGGCAGTCGCGGGGACGCTCGCGGTGGTCCTCTCGTCGCTCTCCTATGCGAGCGGGGGCGTCTACGGACAGCTGCAGGTCCGAGACATCCCCGGGCCGGTGCTCGCAACCGGGAACATGCTCGCCGCCGCGGTCGTCCTGGCGCCGCTCGCGCTCGCCGACCCGCCGCAGCAGGTTCCCGGGGCAACCGCGCTCCTGGGCCTCGCCGGACTGATCCTCCTCCCGACCTTCGCCGGCCAGCTCCTCCTCTTCCGCATCCTCCGCCTGCACGGGAGCCGCAAGCTCTCGATCGTCACCTACCTCATGCCCGCCTTCGCGGTGGTCTACGGCGCAGCGCTGCTCGACGAGGCCGTGACCACGTCGATGCTCATCGGCTTCGGCCTCATCCTCGTCGGCGCCGCCATGGCGTCGGGCCAGCGCCTGTTCGGCGTGCGCGTGCAGGAAACACCGGCGTGAGCGTGAGCATCCGGCGCGCCCGTGCCGACGACGTCGACTTCCTGGTCGAGCTCGTCACGCACGAGGACGTCGAGCCGTTCCTCGCGGCCCGCCGCGCGAAGAGCCACGACGAGCTCCTCGCCGAGATCGAGCGCTCGAACTCGGAGCCGGACGCATTCGGGCTCTTCGTCATCGAGGTCGGAGGGGAGCGAGCGGGCACGATGCGCTTCACGCGCGCGAACGAGCGGAGCCGCATTGCCGATCTCGGCGGGCTCGCGGTGCATCCGGACTTCCGCGGGAGGAAGGTCGGGGACGAGGCGGCCCGTCTCTTTCAGCGCCACCTCTTCGACGACCTCGGGTTCCACCGCGTGCAGATGGAGATCTACGGCTTCAACGAGCGTGCGATGGCGCACGCCGAGCGAGCCGGCTTCAGACGCGAGGGCGTGCGCCGCAAGGCCTACTGGCGTAACGACGAGTGGGTCGACGGCATGCTGTACGGGCTCGTCGTCGAGGACACGACGGGCGCCCCGCCGGGCTGAACAGCCAGCCGCAGCACCTGACGCGACGGCGCGTCTTCAATGGTTGCCGTTCGCGGTCGTCTGCGCGATCGCCCGGAGGAGTGCGTCCCGGATCCACTCGGGATCCGGCCATCCTGACGGGCCTCGATGCGTCTTGTAGATGCGATCGCCGGCGCTGTAGTCGGAGTAGAGCGGCTCCGGATCCACGTCGCGCCCGTCCACGAGGACGGTCGGCGACCCGAGCGCCCGGTGCTCCTCGGCGTCCTCGTCCGACTCGACCTCGACGACCTCGATCTCCGCGGGAATGCCGGTCTCGTCGACGACCCGCTCGACGACGACGAGCGCCATTCCCCGATTCGGACAGTCCTCGCGCGCGAGGATCTCCACTCGCACCGATGCGTTGGCTTGCGTTGTCACGTGTGCCCTCCCCCGATGGCGTCTGAGACTGCTTCCCCTCCGCTGACGCTAGTGCCCCTATAGGGGGAAGCAATCCCTCGAACGAGGGAGCGCGATCGAGCGCTGCGTAGGATCGGACGGTGGAGCACCGGCGCGCCTGGATTCCGCTCGCCGACGGCGTGCGGCTCGCGGCTCGGCTGTGGCTGCCGGACACGCGGCCGGCGGCCGTGGTGCTCGAGGCGCTCCCCTATCGCATGGACGACCTCACCTCCTCGTACGCGGGCGAGTACGGGCGCCTGTGCGAGGAGGGTGGGCTCGCCGTCGCCCGGGTTGACCTAAGGGGCACCGGCTCCTCAGAGGGCATCGCGACCGACGAGTACCCGCCCCAGGAGCAGGCCGATCTCGTGGAGGTCATCGCCTGGCTCGCCGCACAGGAGTGGAGCAACGGTCGGGTCGGCATGTACGGGACGTCCTACTCGGGGTTCAACTCGATCCAGCTGGCGATGGAGCGGCCCCCGGCGCTCGGGGCGATCTGTGCGATCTACGCCACCGACGACCGCTACACGGACGACGTGCACTACACGGGCGGCGTGCTGCGGTGCATCGACCTCGTGGACTACGTCCTGTACATGGCCGCGATGAACGTGCTCCCGCCGGTGCCGTCCGTGTTCGGCGACGGCTGGCGCGAGGAGTGGCTCCGGCGGATCGAGAGCGCCGAGCCGTGGCTCCTGCGCTGGCTCGAGGAGCAGGTCGACTCGCCGTACTGGCGCCACGGCTCGCTCCGGCCGGGCTACTCGCGCATCGCGTGCCCGACGATGATCGTCGCCGGCTGGGCCGACGGGTACCGCAACAACACGTTCCGGACATTCGAGGCGCTCGAGTGCCCGAAGCGCCTGCTCGTCGGGCCGTGGAGCCACATGTCGACCGCGACCTCCATCCCGGGGCCTCACATCGACCTCGTGCCCGAGCTCGTCCGGTGGTTCCGTCGCTGGCTGTGCGACGACGAGAACGGTGTCGAGAACGAGCCACCGATCAGCGTCTTCGTGCGACGCTCGACGCGGCCTGCGCCCGACCTCGGCGAGCTCCATGGGAGCTGGCGCTCAGAGCCCGGCTGGCCGCTGGCCCGCAGCGATGTCCGGCTCCTCACGCCCGAGCCCCCAGTCGGGACCGACGAGATCGCAATCCGCGGAGACATCGGCGCGAGCGCCTGGATCTCGTGTGCCGGTCGGCTCCCGTGGGGGCAGGCCTCGGACCAGCGGGAAGACGATGCGGTCTCTCTCGGCTACGACTGGCCCCTCGCCGACGAGCTCGAGATCATGGGGTACGCGACACTCTCGGCGACGGTCACCTCGTCGGTGCCGCTCGCGTTCCTCTCCGCGAAGCTCTGCGACGTCTTCCCCGACGGCACCTCGGCTCTCGTGTCGCGCGGCGTCCTCAACCTCTCCCACCGGCGCTCGTCCACGGAGCCGGAGCCGCTCGAGCCCGGCGTACCGGCGGAGGTCACGATCGAGCTCGACGCCACGTCGTGGGTCTTCGAGGCGGGGCACCGCATACGGCTCTCGCTCGCGCCGTCGGACTGGCCGAATGTCTGGCCGCCGCCGACGAACGGCACGCTCACGATCGACCGCGCGACGCTCGAGCTCGCGTTGCCCGTCGTCGACGGCCAACCCGCGATCGAGGAGCCTCCGACGTTCACGCCCTCGCCCGGCAAGGAGACGCACGGCCCCGAGCCGACGGGCGAGCAGCCCCCGCTCGTCTGGCGGACGGAGCACGACGTGCTCGGCCGCGAGCGCCGGGCAGTCGTCTCGCACGGATCGAGCTACGACGGCGACGCCGGATCCCGCATCGACGAGCGCTACGAGGGCGCCGTTGGCGTATCGGTGACCGACCCCGGCGCAGCGTGGGCGCGCGCAAAGAGCCGCTTCGTCATCCGCTGGCCCGAGGCCGGCTGCGCAGCCGAGGCGACGCTCGACCTCCGCTCCGACGCGAACGCGTACCACGTCGTCGTGGAGGTCCTCGCGGAGGAACTCTCCCACGACGCGACGAGTCTCGGACGCCGCGAGCGCCGCTTCGAGCGCACGATCCCGCGCCGCCTGCAGTAGCTCTCTGCTACGAGCAGGTCCGCGCTGACCCCAGGAGCGCGCGCTCTTCGCTGATCCAGTCGGCGAGCCGCGTGGCCACCGCCTCGACGCGGATGGCCGACGTGTCGATCACGCGCACGCGCCAGCGAGGATCATCGGCCTCCCAGCCACTCCAGCGATCCCACCGCATCTCAGGAAGACCGTCGTCGGTCGCGATCACCTCAGGCATCCAGCTCGGATCCTCGGCGTGCCGGCGCATCCAGGCGGCCCAGCTGAGGTACGCATCCACGTCGGCGTCGGAACTCGTAGACCGAGCGCCCTCGCGCCCCCGAAGCCGTTCGACTCTGGTCTTGTCGTCGCAGTCGAGCAGACACGCCGAGATGCCATCGAGGTTCGCTGCCGAAGGCGTCGCCAGGAGCTCCCCGAAGGGTGTTTGTGCCGCAAGCAATACGTCATCCCCCTCCGCTTGATGGCCGAGCGCCCGCCGGATCCAGCTCTCGTTCGCCTGTTGGCGCCACACGCGGCCGGCGTCAGCGGGCACCCCAACCTCATCGAAGTCATAGATCACAAGCCCCGGCAGGCAACGGTTGCGTAGCTCGGAGATCGCGACACTCTTTCCGGACGCACTCGATCCAAAGACCAGGAAGAGCACTGCGGGCGCTACGCGCGGATGCAGGCCGCGAGATGGCGGCCGTTCCCCGCCGCAGGCTCGAGCTGCGGATCGGTCGCCGCACACTCCTTGATGGCGATCGGGCAGCGCGGGTGGAAGCGACAGCCGGCCGGGATCTCGATCGGGTTCGGGGTCTCGCCCCGCAGCACCTGGACCTCCGAGCGGTGACGTGGGTCGCGGCGCGGCACGACGGAGAGGAGCGCCTTCGTGTACGGATGTCGCGGGCTGTCGATGACCTGCCGCGCCGGGCCCTCCTCCACGATCCGCCCGAGATACATCACGCAGATCCGGTCGGCGAAGCGCGCCGCCGTCGAGAGGTCGTGCGTGATCATGAGCACCGCGAGGCCCTGGTTCCGCAGCTCGTCGAGGATCGCGAGGATCCCGGCGCGCACCGAGACGTCGAGCATCGAGACGGGCTCGTCCGCGACGAGCAGGTCCGCGCTGACCCCAGGAGCGCGCGCTCTTCGCTGATCCAGTCGGCGAGCCGCGTGGCCACCGCCTCGACGCGGATGGCCGACGTGTCGATCACGCGCACGCGCCAGCGAGGATCATCGGCCTCCCAGC
>JBKPLV010000105.1:0-1602 GCA_046731795.1 Actinomycetota bacterium
ACGTCCGAGCTCGAGCAGGTCTTCCACGATCGGCCCGGCGAGCTCATACGCGACCGCGCGCGCGACGCGGGCTGGCGGCGGGTGGGCGTCTACGGCCTCGACTACGTCATGACCGTCCGCGACTTCCGGGCGCTCGACGGGCTCGACGTGGTCGGCTTCGACGTCGAGTTCGACCTTGCTCGCGCCGTGAAGAGCGAGGCCGAGCTCGAGTCGGTCCGTGACTCGGTGCGCATCAACGAGCGCGGCTTCGAGGTCTTCTTCGACGCCTACGGGCCGGGAAAGTCGGCCGCCGAGGTCATGGCGGCAGCCGAGGAGTGGTTCGTCGCCGAGGGCTGCGGCCGCCTGACGATGAACATGGTGCTCACCGGGACCGACGCGTTCGCTCGGCCCGAGTTCAAGGTCGCGCGCAGGGAGGAGAACCTCGGCAAGTTCGTCCTGCCATCGCTCGAGGTCGCGGGGCCTGGAATGCACTGGGTCGAGGTCTCACGCGCGATCGCATCGGCCGACGCGGTGCTCTCGGCCGACACCGAGCGCATGTTCGAGGCATACCTCGAGTACCACGACGTCGCGCGCATGGCGATGCGGCCGGGCGTGACCTGCCACGACGTGCACCGCGCGGTGTCGGCGGGGTTCACGCAGCCCGGATACCACCTCGGCCACGTCACCGGGCACTCGATCGGGATGACGATGATCGAGTTCCCGAAGGTGGGGGAGGGGGTCGAAACCGAGCTCGCCGAGAACATGGTCTTCTCGATGCATCCGCACGCGATCGCCGAGAACGGCGAGGACTGCCTGTACATGCAGGACACCTGGTTCGTCACCGCCGACGGAGGTGTTCCGCTCGCGAGCCTTCCGATGCAGGTGTTCCGTTCGACGGCTTGACGAGGCGGGCTAGACTTCGGCGGGTGAGCTGGCCGTGGCTCGTGTTGCTCGTCCTCGCGGCCGCACTAGCGGTGGCGGTCGAGAAGCCGCGCCTGGAGAGCCGCTTCGGCGCCTCCGGCCGCCGCGACCGGGAGCGGCAGAAGCGCAAGAAGCAGCTCCGCGTCATCACGCCCGACGACGAGAGCGAGGAGTTCGTCCGCTCCGTCCAGCGTGACCTCGACGCGCTCCCGACGATCGAAGAGCGCGACCGCCAGAAGTAGCCTCAGCGCACGCGGAAGGTGGTCGTGAGCCAGCGCGTGTTGGGGAGGATCCGCGCGACGTTCTCCGTGTTCTTCGACTCCTGGTAGTCGGAGACGCGCAGGCGGAGCCGGTGCGTTCCGTGTTTGAGCGACCGGGTCGAGATCGAGATGACGCCGTTGTGGTAGCGGGCGCGCACGCCCTCCCCGTCGACCGACGAGACGATCGAGTCCGCGTATATGCCCGAGCCCCTGTCGAGGGCCGCCACGGTGAGGGGCTGTCCGGCGCGGACCGAGTGGCTCCGGACGCGGAGTGACGGCGGCGTCACGTCGTCCACCCAGTACCGGAACCGGAACGTGCCGGCAGCCGCGCGCGTCGCGCTGTCGAATACGACGGCGTAATCCCCCGGCACGGGTGAGAGCGCAGCTGCGGCGAGAACGCCGTCCTGGAACTCGTCCAGGTACGGGTTGTAGTTGACGGGGA
>JBKPLV010000106.1:0-3853 GCA_046731795.1 Actinomycetota bacterium
CCTCGCTGCGCGCGGCGATCACGGTCACGTTCGACGCGGCCCGCTCGAAGGCACCGGCGAGGTTCGCCCCGCAGCCCGTCACGTACACGCGCTCATGGGTCTGCGCTGCCCGCGAGACGGCCTGCCGCGACTTCGAGATCGCCTCGTGCGTCACGCAGCACGTGTTCACGACCGCGACGTCCGCGCCGCCGTCGGCCTCGACGTGCCCGTCGCCGAGCAGCCGCTCTCGCACCGCCTGCGCGTCGGCGTAGGAGACCTTGCAGCCCAGGAAGCGGACGGAGAAGCTCGCCATCGAATCGCCTACCTTACTGCGGTTCGGCGCGAATCTGTCAGCTCGCGAACAGGAGATCCGCCGCCCAGCCCTCGAGCTCGAGCCGCTCGGCGAGCCTCCACCCGTGTGCTTCGAGCCGTGTCCAGGTGAGGTACCCCGAGGTCACGGCGCGGTCCGCGTCGACGCGCGCGAGCAGCTGCTCGACGACGGTGAGCTCGATGTTCGCAACGACGACATCGGTCCGAGGAAGGCTGTCGTGGAGCACGTCCGCCTGCCCGACCTCGACCACGACGCCGTTCACCGCCGCGGTCTCCCGCGCGACCTCGACCGCGACCGGGTCGAGATCGACAGCCGTCACCGGAGCGAACCCGAGGCGGGCAGCCGCGACCGCGACGACCCCCGAGCCACAGCCGGCATCGAGGATGCTCCCGCGCTCGAGCTTCGACAGCAGCTCGATGCATGCCCGAGTCGTGGGGTGCGCCCCGGTCCCGAACGCACGACCCGGATCGACGACGACGGCACCCGCACCCGGTGGAGGCGACAGCCAGGGCGGTCCGATCCAGAGCCCCCCGGCGTCCACCGGGCGATGGAACTCCTTCCAGCGGTCGTCCCACCCTGCCGCCACCGACTCCACGCTCGCACCCGGAAACGCCGTGAGCACCGCCTCGCGGCCGGCCGCGTCCGTGTACACCACGAGCTCGACGACATCCCGACCCTCGTGCTCCTCGAAGCCGCCCGGGAATTGCTCGAGGAGCCACGCTCGCGCGACCTCCGCCTCGGCCCTCGCGACGGAGAACGCGACGCGGACGAGTCCGCTCAGCGCAGCGCGCTCTTCAGGCGGCTGAAGAAGCCCTCGTCGTCGTCGCGCGGCGCGTAGGCCTCGTCGTCCAGCTTCTCGTCGAGCTGCTCGAGCAGCCTGCGCTCCTCCTCACCGAGGGCCGTCGGAACAGCGACGTCGAGCCGGACGTACAGCGAGCCGCGACCCGGGCCGCGCAGCGTCGGCATGCCCTGGCCGCGCAGCACGCGCACCTCGCCGGGCTGCGTGCCGGGCGGCACCTCGAGCTCGACGTCGCCGCCGAGCGTCGACACGGTCGCGGTCGTGCCGAGCGCCGCCTCGGTCATCGTCAGCCGGAGCGCGGTGTGCAGGTCGTCCCCCTCGCGCAGGAACCGGGAATCCGGCCGAACGCGGACGACGACGAACGCGTGGCCGCGCTCGGCGCTCCGAAAACCGGCGTGACCCTCGCCTCGAACGCGGATCTGCTGCCCGTCGTGGATTCCCTTCGGGACGTCCACGTCGAGCTGGCGGCGGTGGACGACCCGGCCTTCCCCGCCGCATTCGCGGCAGGGCTGCTCGAGGATCTCGCCGACGCCGCCGCACTCGGGGCACGAGCGCTGCTGGACGAACTGCCCGAAGATGTTCTGCGAGACGCTGCGCACGGCGCCGGCGCCGTTGCAGGTCGAGCAGGTTCGCAGGCCGGTCCCCGGCTCGGCGCCGCTCGACTCGCAGCGGTCACACGGCACGGCGACCTCGAGCGGAACGGTGATCGTCGCGCCGGTGAAGGCCTGCTCCAGGTCGATCTCCACGAGCGCCTGGACGTCCGCTCCGCGCTGGGAGCGCTGCCGGCCCCCGCCGCCGAGGAGATCCTCCCCGAAGAATGCGGCGAAGATGTCGGAGATGCTGCCGAAGTTGGTGAACGCGGGCTCGAAGCCACCCCGCTTGAGCCCCGCCTTCCCGTAGCGGTCGTAGATCCCGCGCCGCTCGGGATCCGAGAGCACCTCGTATGCCTCGGCGACCTCGCGGAATTGGACGTCCGCGTCCGGCTCGCTGGAGACGTCCGGGTGCAGCTCGCGCGCGAGCGTCCGAAACGCACGCTTGATGTCCGCGTCGCTCGCGTTGCGCGGGACGCCCAGCAGCTCGTAGTAGTCGCGCTCCGCCGTCGCCATCAAACGTCTTCGTATACGTCCTCGACGAACCGGGAGAGCTCGAAGGCGGCCGCGCGAACCGTGCGGATCGCCTTCTCGTAGTCCATCCGCAGCGGCCCGATCAGCCCGACCGCTCCGAGCGGGGTCGAGCGGATCCCGTACGTCGCGCCGACGAGCGAGACGGCGTGCATCTCAGCGCCACCGACCTCGGGCCCGACGTGGACGACCGGGCGCCGCGGCTCGAGCGCCTCGTTG
Organism: Actinomycetota bacterium; assembly: GCA_046731795.1. Lineage (GTDB taxonomy): Bacteria > Actinomycetota > Thermoleophilia > Gaiellales > Gaiellaceae > GMQP-bins7. Next base: position 2,450 of record JBKPLV010000106.1, read on the forward strand.
ACGAGCTCGAGCACGGCCGCGCGGCGCTCGAGGAGCTCGACGAGCCGCATCGTCGCCTGCACCTCCTCCGCGCGGACGCCGCCGACGAGCCCTGCAGTCCCGCCCACGAAGACCTCCGGACCGGCCTCGGTGCCCACTTCGATCAGCGTCTGGCCGATCAGGGCGAGGAAGGCGCGTTCCCGCGGCGCGAGCTCCGGTGCCTCGAGTCGACGGCGCACGACTCGTGAGCCGAGGCGCTCCCCCACCACTTCCTCCTCGAGATACTCGCGCGTCCACGCGACGAGGCCGGGATCGACAGGTTCCTCGAGCCGGAACATCTGCTTCGTCACGCCGCCCGTCGACGTGATGACGACGACCATCACGCTCGTCGGCTGGAGCGTCAGCACCTCGATGTGCCTGATCGACGCGGTCTCCAGCGAGGGCGCCGACACGAGGGCGAGGAGCCGGGTCGCGTCCGAGAGCATGTCCGTCGTCGCCCGCAGCGCGCGCTCGATCTCGTCGCGCATGGAGCGCAGGTCGACGCCGAGCGCCTCCGGTCGTCCGTCCAGCGTGTCCACGAGCTCCTCGGCGTAGACGCGGTAGCCGCTCTCCGTCGGCGTGCGACCAGCCGAGGTGTGCGGATGGGTGAGCAGACCGAGCGTCTCGAGTTCCGCGAGCTCGCTGCGTACGGTCGACGACGAGAAGCTCAGGCCGGCCCGCTCGACGAGCGCGCGCGACCCGACCGGCTGGCCGGTCGCGACGTACTCCTCGATGACGCGCCGCAGGATCTCGCGCTTCCTGGAGCTCAGCTGGACCACGATTCAAGGGTACCCGGGGCCTCCGGCGGATCCCCGTTTTCGGGCGGTTCTTTCCGCTACGCGAGCATCAGCTCGGCCGTCACTGCGCCGCCGAGGAAGCGGCCGCGTGGCGTGAGCCGAAGCTCGGGGCCGCGGCCGTTCGCCGTCAGCTCGACGAGACCGCTCTCGGCGAGCCGGGCGAGCGCCGCGTGGTCGACCGCGCCGTCCACGTCTGCGAGAGGAAGCGGCTCGTCGAGGCGCAGGCCCAGCAGGAGCACTTCGCGAGCATGCGTCTCCGCGTCGATCGGCTCGAGCTCGCACGGCGGCGCCCCGCCGGCCGCGAGGGCGGCGATGTAGCGGGGCAGGCTCGGGAGATTGCGCCGCCGCGTGCCCGCGACGGTGGACACGGCGCCAACCCCGATGCCGAGGTAGTCGCGGCCGAGCCAGTAGCCGAGGTTGTGCCGCGCCCGGAGGTCGCGGTCGCCCGAATGGCAGAAGTTGGCGGTCTCGTACCAGCGGTAGCCGGCGGTCGTCAGCGTCTCCACGACCTGCTCGAAGTAGCCCTCCATCGCGTCGGCCTGCCCCTCGAGCTCGGCACCGTGCGCGTGCGTGAAGCGCGTGCCCGGCT
>JBKPLV010000107.1:0-5047 GCA_046731795.1 Actinomycetota bacterium
GCCGTGCGCCGCTAACAGTCTCCTTACAGCCCTCTCATCGCGGTCACACGCCGTGTGTCGATACTAGGCAGGGCTATGCGGAAGCTCGTCGTCCTCGTCTGCTCGCTCGCCGTCCTCACGGCCACGGCGTCGTTTGCCTTCGCGGCTGAGCCGACGTCGGGGACGCTGTCCGTCGATCAGGGTAGAGGTGTCGTGATGATCGACCTTCGCGGCTCGGTTCTCGGACGGCTCGGGTCGGGAACGCTGCGCGTCACCGACCAGACGCCGAACGACCGCTTCGCGCCGCTCGTCGCCGGCAAGAAGTTCACGTGGGAGCGGGTCGGGCCGCGCACCGTCGTGTACCGCGGGCAGGGCCTGCGGTTCCGACTCGTAGGTGGCGGGTACCGGATGGTCGCCCGCGGCAGCGGAATCACGGTGTCGGCGGTCGGGCGCGGCAACGTCATGCTCGACGGCGAGCCGCGCTGGCTAGGCGATGACGTCGGTCTCTACTCCCGCGACGGCGCAGACTGCAGCTCGGAGCCGACGAGCTGCCTTCCCGTCCCCGAGGATCCCGAGCGCTTCGCACTCGAGCCGCCGACCGCGCCGCCGACGGGAGGAGGGTAGGTCGTGACGAACTCGACCACGATCCTGGTGGTGGAGGACGAGACCTCGATCGCGTCGTTCATCGCTGCGTACCTCCGCAATGCCGGCTACGCGGTGAAGACCGCGGCGAGCGCGCAGAACGCACTGATCCAGCTCGCTGCCGATGCCCCTGGGCTCGTCCTCCTCGACCTGAACCTGCCGGATGGCGACGGCGTCGAGCTCTGTCGCCGGATCCGCAAGACCTCCGACGTCCCGATCCTCATGCTCACCGCGCGCGACGAGGACATCGACAAGATCATCGGGCTCGAGGTCGGCGCGGACGATTACATGACGAAGCCGTTCAACCCACGCGAGCTCGTTGCGCGGGTCAAGAGCATCCTCCGCCGCGCGGCTCCCGAGCGGCGCAAGAGCGAGTCCGAGGAGCTCCACCACGGCGACCTCACGATCAACGCCGGGAAGCGCGAGGTGCACGTCGCGGACGAGGAGATACGGCTCGCGCCCAAGGAATTCGACCTCCTCTGGGAGCTGCTCGACCACCGCGGGATCGTCCTGACGCGGGATCAGCTCCTCGAGCGGGTGTGGGGCTACACGTTCGCGGGGGATACCCGCACGGTCGACGTGCACGTGCGCCAGATCAGGCGCAAGCTGGGTGACGCGTCGCCGATCGTCACGGTCTGGGGCGTCGGCTACAAGGTCGCCTCGGACAGGACGACGGCAGCCATCTAGCGGGATACCCTGACGCCGATGCTCGGAACGCTTCGGTTCCGTCTCACGGCACTCTTCCTCGCAGTCGTCCTCGTCTTCGGGCTCGTCTCGATCGCCCTTGCCGTCCGACTCTTCCAGGACGTGACGCGGAAGCAGTCGGTGCGCGAGCTCCGTCGCGAGGCGTCGGGACTGGCGTCGCTCTACGCGGAGTCGGCGATTCGCTCCTCCGACGAGGGGGTGAAGGCACCCGAGTTCGCGGCGAAGAAGCTCGAGCTCGCGACCGGTGACGAGCTGTACTACATCGGCCAGTCGCTCTTCCCGGGACAGCGGTTCGGCCTGGCGCACCTCCACCGAAGCGACCTCGGCGACGCGCGGCTCGACCGCGACAAGCAGGTCGTCGTCACGTTCACGCCGCCCGGCGAGACGCGCCGCTTCATCGCGGCAGCGCAGCCGGTCCAGCTTGCGCGCGGAACCGAGCCTTTCGGCTGGCTCATCGTCGCGAAGCCGGAGACGGAGCTCCGCGAGCAGTGGCTCACGCTCGCGGGCCGGCTGGCGCTCGCGCTCGCCGTCGGGATCGCGCTCGGAGGCGTGCTCTTCCTGTGGCTCTCACGGCGGCTCACGGAGCCAGTGCGCGCGCTGACGCTGGCGACGGAGGACGTGGCGGCGGGGCGGTACGACGTCGACATCCCGCAGGCGCGGGGCTCCGACGAGATCGCGCGTCTGACGCAGCGCTTCCAGGGGATGGTCGACAAGCTCGCCGAGGCGGAGCAGCTCAAGCGGTCCTTCCTCATGTCCGTGTCGCACGAGCTCCGGACGCCGTTGACGGCGATTCGCGGTCACGTCGAGGCGCTCCGCGAGGGCATCGTCACCGAGCCGGAGCAAGTCCGCGCGTCGCTGGACATCATCGCCGCGGAGACCGACCGGCTCGAGCGCCTCGTCGGCGACGTGCTCGACCTGGCGAAGCTCCAGGCTCACCGGTTCACCGTGCGGCACGAGGAGGTCGACCTCGAGCGCGTGATCGATCAGGCCTACGGTGCGTTCGCCGAGGAGGCGCGACGCCGTGAGATCGACTACCGGCTCTCCGGCGTCGAGGTCGCTCCCGTGATCGTGTCGGACGGCGACCGCGTGCTCCAGGTCATCACGAATCTCCTGTCGAATGCGTTCCGCTGGACCCCGGACGGCGGGAGAATCGAGCTCGCGCTCGCCGCGTCGAACGGCGCGGTCGCAGTGGACGTGCTGGACACGGGCCCCGGCGTCCCCGCGAGCCAGCGCAACCGGATCTTCGAGGCGTTCGTGTCACAGGACGCCGACGGGACGGGACTCGGATTGCCGATCGCGCGCGAGCTGGCGGTCGCGCTCGGGGGCGGCCTCGAGCTCCAGTCGACGGCCGGTTCCGGGAGCCGCTTCCGGCTCGTGCTTCCTGCGACGCCGTCCGGGTAGCGCCTACGCGGCGGCGGCGTGCTCGAGCGCGTGCTCGGCAGCGTCGCTCGACGCGATGTTCTCGACGCGGCCGTTCGGCCCTGCGGCGGCAGGCGTCGCAGCCTCGAGCCGCGCGAGTCGCGAATCGACGCCCCGCCAGCCGGAGCTGACGAGGTCGACGAGGAGGGCGAGGTCGTCCACGCGCGCATGCCGCTCGGCCAGAAGGTCGCCCTCGAGCCGCTCGAGTCGCCGGATCGCCTGGTTCAGGAGGCCCCGGATCTCGGCTATGTGGCGGGCGACGGGGAGAACCTCGGTGCGCAGACCGTCCCGAACCGCGGCGCCGACGTGGGCCGGAATCGAGGCCTCGAGCTCGGCCGCCGTCGCGGCAAGTGCCTCGACCTGCTCTCGCGAGCGCTCGAGCGCGGCCTCCAAGACCGCGGGCTCGGGGCGTCCCGCGGCTGCGTCCGCGATCCGCTGCTTCGCTCGCTCCAGGGCGTCGGTGTCCATCGGCGGCGAGGCTACTCTCCGCGCCGGATGGACACCTCCGAGCTCGACTACGACCTTCCGCCCGAGCTCGTCGCACAGCACCCGGCGGAGCGGAGGGACGCGTCGAGGCTCCTCGTCTACCGACGCTCGTCGGGCGCGATCGAGCATCGCGTCTTCTCGGAGCTGCCGGAGCTCGTCGACGACTGCCTCGTCGTCGTCAACGACACGCGAGTCGTCCCGGCACGGCTCGAGGTCCGGCGCGAGACCGGAGGAGCCGTCGAGGTGCTGCTCGTGGAGAGCCTGGGCGGCGGACGCTGGGAGGCGCTCGCGCGGCCGTCGCGTCGGCTCCGCGCGGGCGAGCGACTCGAGAGCATCACGCTCGTCGAGCCGCTCGGCCATGGGCGCTGGGTCGTCGAGCTCGAAGGCGAGCCAGCCGGATACGCTCCGCTGCCCCCGTACATCCGCGAGCCCCTCGCCGACGCCGAGCGCTACCAGACCGTCTACGCGGACGAGAGCGGGTCGGCCGCGGCCCCCACGGCAGGACTCCATTTCACCCCTGAGCTCGTCGAGCAGCTCGAGCCCGTGCGCGTGACCCTCCACGTCGGACTCGACACGTTTCGCCCGGTCGACGAGCCGCGCATCGAGGAACACGCGATCCACGGTGAGCGCTACGCCGTGAAGCCGGCCGCATGGGAGCGAATCGCGGGCGCCCGTCGCGTCCTGGCGGTCGGAACCACGACCGTGCGAGTGCTCGAGACCGTTGCGCGCACGGGCGACCTCGTCGGCCGGACGATGCTCTTCATCACTCCCGGGTTCGCGTTCCGACGAGTCGACGCGCTGCTGACGAACTTCCACCTTCCGAGGTCCACGCTCCTCGCGCTCGTCATGGCCTTCGTCGGCGTCGAGGAGACGCGCACGATCTACCGCGAAGCGATTGCCGAGCGCTACCGCTTCTACTCGTTCGGCGACGCGATGGTCGTCCTGTGACCTTCAGCCTGGTCGCCACGGACGGCGCCGCCCGCGCCGGCGTCCTCGCGACGCCGCACGGCGAGATCCGAACACCTGTCTTCATGCCTGTCGGCACGAAGGCGACGGTCAAGTCGCTCCACCCCGACGAGGTGCGTGCGCTCGGCGCGGACGTGATCCTCGCCAACACGTATCACCTCCACTTCCGTCCGGGCGAGGGGCTGATCGAGGAGCTCGGCGGCATCCATGCCTTCTCCGGCTGGAGCGGGCCGATCCTCACGGACTCCGGGGGCTTTCAGGTCTTCTCGCTGCGCGACACCATCGCCGCGCTGGACGACGGCGGGGTGGCGTTCCGGTCCGTCTACGACGGCGACCAGGCCTGGCTCACGCCCGAGAGTGCCGCTGACATCCAGCGCCGGCTCGGGTCGGACATCGCGATGTGTCTCGACGTCTGCCTGCCGGCCGGTGCCGAGCGGCGCGAGCTCGAGCGAGCGGTCGACATCACGACCGAGTGGGCGAGACGACAGGCTGACGCACCTCGGGCAGACGGACAGCTCCGCTTCGGCATCGCGCAGGGGAGCACGGACCGCGACCTCCGTCGACGCTCGATCGAGGAGGTCACGGAGCTGCCGTTCGACGGGTTCGCTCTGGGCGGGCTGGCCGTCGGGGAGTCGAAGGGCGAGATGCTCGAGTGCGTCGAGTGGGCCGCGCCACTCCTTCCGCACGAGCAGCCCCGGTACTTCATGGGCATCGGCGACCCGGAGGGGATCCTCGAGGTGGTCGCGCGTGGGATCGACATGTTCGACTCCGTGCTTCCGACCCGGACCGCGCGCACGGGGTCGGCGCTCACGTGGGAGGGTAGGCTCAACCTGCGCAACGCCTCGTATCG
>JBKPLV010000108.1:0-2486 GCA_046731795.1 Actinomycetota bacterium
TCTCTCTACCGGCTCGAGAGCCGCGGGTTGCTCGCGTGCCCGATCGTCGGGGTCGCCTTCGACGACTGGACGCACGAGCACCTCGTGCAGCGCGCGCACGACTCGATCGCCGCCACCGGAGAGGAGATCGACCACGACGTCTTCGAGCGTCTCGTCGGTCGCCTCTCCTATGTTCACGGGGACTTCACGGACCCGGTGACCTACGAGCAGGTCGCCAGCGCGATCGAGGGGAAGACGTCGCCTGTCTTCTACCTCGAGATCCCGCCGTCGCTCTTCGGCACGGTCGTCGGCGGCCTTTCGAAGGCGGGCGTGACCGCGAACGCGCGGATCGTCGTCGAGAAGCCCTTCGGGCACGACCTCGCGTCCGCGCGAGCTCTCAACGAGGAGCTGCACGCGTTCATCGACGAGTCGCAGCTGTACCGCATCGACCACTACCTCGGGAAGATGGCGGTCGAGGACATCCTCTATCTCCGGTTCGCGAACACGATTCTCGAGCCGGTCTGGAACCGGCACTTCGTCTCGTCCGTGCAGATCACGATGGGCGAGCACTTCGACGTCGCGGACCGCGGGAACTTCTACGACCCCGTGGGTGCGCTGCGGGACGTCGTCCAGAACCACCTCCTCCAGGTCCTGAGCTACATCGCGATGGAGCCGCCCACCGGGCGCGGCGTCGACGTCATCAACAGCCGCAAGCGAGACGTGTTCATGGCGATGGCGGAGGCGGATCCCGCCAGCTATGTCCGCGGCCAGTACCGCGGCTACCGCGACGTGGCGGGCGTCGCACCCGACTCGCAGACGGAGACGTTCTGCGCGCTCCGGCTCGAGATCGACAACTGGCGTTGGTCGGGCGTCCCGTTCTTCATCCGGGCCGGCAAGGCGCTGCCCGTCACGGTCACTGAGGTGCGGGTCGTCTTCAACACGACGCCGTGGCTCGGCTTCGTGCCGCGCGATGCGCCGCGCCCGGAGCCGAACCAGCTCGTCCTGCGCATCGGCCCGCGTCCGGGTGCGCGGCTCCGGATGCAGGCCAAGCACGCCGAGGAGATGGCGCTTCGCTCCGTTCAGCTGGACATGGAGTTCGCCGAGTTCGGCGGCGAGGGGCCGACGCCCTACGAGGTGCTCCTGGACGCGGCCATGCGCGGCGACGCAAGTCACTTCGCGCGTCAGGACGCCGTCGAGGAGACCTGGCGCGTGGTGCAGCCGCTCATCGACTCGCCCCCACCCGTCGAGACATACGAGCCCGGATTGTGGGGCCCGACGTCCGCCGACGAGCTCGTTCGCGACTACGGAGGCTGGAGGGATCCGTGGCTTCCGAGAGAGGACGACGCATGACCGACGCCACCGTGTCGCAGGACCTCGACGACCTGTGCGTCACGACGATCCGGACGCTCTGCATCGATGCGATCCAGGCGGCGAACTCGGGCCATCCGGGCACGCCGGTCGGCATGGCGCCGGTCGCGTACACGCTCTGGCAGCAGTTCCTCCGCTTCGACCCCTCCGACCCGATCTGGCCAAACCGTGACCGCTTCGTCCTGTCGGCGGGCCACGCCTCCGCCCTCCTCTGGTCGCTGCTCTTCCTGACCGGCGTGCGCGCGGTCGACCCCGAGTACGAGATCCTCGGCGAGCCGGCCGTCTCGCTCGACGACCTGAAGCGCTTCCGCCAGCTCGGCTCCAAGTGCCCGGGGCATCCGGAGTACCGCTGGACGAGCGGCGTGGAGACGACCACCGGCCCGCTCGGCCAAGGGGTCGCGACCTCGGTCGGCATGGCGATCGCGAGCCAGTGGCTCGGCGCCCGCTACAACCGGGACGGCTTCACGCTCTTCGACTTCGACGTGTACGCGCAGGCGGGCGACGGCTGCATGATGGAGGGGATCTCATCCGAGGCGGCCTCGTACGCCGCCCACCAGCGCCTGTCCAACCTGTGCTGGATCTACGACTCGAACCGCGTGACGATCGAGGGTCACACCGACCTCACGTTCACCGAGGACGTCGCCGACCGCTTCACCGCCTACGGCTGGAACGTGACGACGGTCGCCGACGCGAACGACCGGCACGAGGTCGCGCACGCGTTCCATGCGTTCAGGGCCGAGGACGAGCGGCCCACGCTCGTCGTCGTGCACAGCCACATCGGCTACGGGACACCGGTCGAGGACACGCCGAAGGCTCACGGCGAGCCGCTCGGGCCCGAGGGCGTCGAGGAGGCGAAGCGCTTCTACGGCTGGCCCCAGGACGCCGAGTTCCTCGTCCCGGACGGCGTGGTCGAGCACTTCGCCGAGGGGATCGGCACACGCGGACGCGAGGCGCGCGAGGCCTGGGAAGCGCTGTTCGCCGAGTACCGGGGCGCGTTTCCCGGGCTCGCCGACGAGATCGAGCGCATGCAACGCCGAGCCTTGCCGGACAGCTGGGACACGGCAATCCCGTCGTTCGCCGCCGACGCGAAGGGGGTTGCGAGCCGGGATTCGTCGGGCCAGGTGCTGAACGCCGTGGCG
>JBKPLV010000109.1:0-1815 GCA_046731795.1 Actinomycetota bacterium
CGCGCGCGCGCTGCATCTCGCCCACGATCGCGAGCGCGGAGACGAGCCAGAACGAGCAGATGAGAAACGTCCCCTCCTCGCCGGAGAGGCCGTCGTCGGTCTCCTCCGTCCGGTAGCGGAGCACGAACCCGTTCTCGGTCAACTCCTCGGCGATGGCGAGAACGCTCGCGCGCAGTCGCTCGTCGTCGTGCGCAAGGAACCCGAAGAGCGCGGCCAGCAGGGTCGAGGCGTCGAGCGAGTCGGTGGCGTAGTGCTGGCGTAGCACGCCGTCGCGAACGCCGTGTTCGAGGATGTCGGCCTTGATCTCCTCCGCCGTCGCCGCCCACTCGGACTGCACGTCGCCGTCCCCGCGGATCTCGGCGAGCTTCGCGGCCCGGTCGAGGGCAACCCAGCACATGAGCTTCGAGGAGACGTAGTGCTGTGGCGCGCCGCGGGCCTCCCAGATCCCCTGATCTGGGTTCTGCCAGACCTTCGTCGCACATTCCGCCTGCGCGTGGACGATCGGCCACAGCCGCTGGGGTAGCCGCTGGCTCCGGCGCGTGTGCAGGAGGATCGAGTCGAGGACTGCGCCGAAGACGTCGTTCTGCTTCTGGTCGTACGCGCCATTCCCGATCCGGACCGGCCGGGCTCCGGCATAGCCGGTCAGGTGGTCGAGCGTCGACTCGGTCAGGTCGCGGCGCCCGTCGATCCCGTACATGATCTGCACCGCGCCGTCGTCGTTCGGCTCGACGTCCGCCACGAACTGCATGAAGTCGTCGGCCTCCGAGTCGAGGTTGAGGTAGTGCAGCGCCTGGAGCGTGAAGGTCGTGTCGCGCATCCACGTGAAGCGGTAGTCCCAGTTGCGCTCGCCGCCAGGCGTCTCGGGGAGAGACGTGGTCAAGGCGGCGACCGTCGAGCCGGTGGGCATGTAGGTGAGGCCCTTGATCGCCAGCGCCGAGCGCTGGATGGGGTCGCGCCACGTGTGGTCCGGGATGCGCGCCCGGTCGAGCCAGTTGCGCCAGAACATCACGGTCGCACCGACCCGCGTCTCGGCGTCCTCGACGCTGTCGGGCGCCTGCAGCGCCTCAGCCCACGACAGCGCACAGAACGCCTTCTCCCCGGCGGCCAGCGTGTGGCGCGCACGCACGCGATTTCCTTCGATGCCGAGCGCAAGGTCGGACGTCAGCCGCAGGGCGAGACCCGCGGCCTGCGCATCGGCGGCGTGACGGCTGCCGGCGGCGAGCGTCCACTCAGCCGCCTCGCGCCCGTAGTCGAACAACGGCTCGCACACGAGCTCGACCTCGACCGAGCCGTCGACGCACTCGACCGTCCGCACGAGCATGTGGTCGGCGTCGTCGTCCGAGGGCGGACGGGTGTGCGGCGTGATCGCGTCCTCGCCGTTCGTGCGTCCGATCGTGAGGGCATCACGAACGACGATCCACCCGGAGGGCGTCTTCCACGTCGTGACCAGGACGTTCGTTCCGGGGTCGTAGTGCCGGGCGGACGGATGGTTGATCGCGTACGGGCCGAACCGGAAGTACCCGGCCTGCCGGTCGAGCAGGGTGCCGAACACGCTCGGCGAGTCGAACCGCGGCACGCAGAGCCAGCCGACGCCGCCGTCGGCCGCCACGAGCGCACCCGTGTGGCAGTTCGAGAGGAACGCGTACTCGGCGATGGGCGGGAACGGCGACGGCGCGGCGGCGCTCTGGGGCGCCTGCTCGGCGGTCACGACTCGATCCAAGGCTCTTGCCAGCGCCCGTGGCCCGCGACGAGCTTGTCCGCGGCCTCGGTCGGCCCCCACGAGCCCGGGGCGTAGACGTGCACGGGCGGTGGCGC
>JBKPLV010000110.1:0-2294 GCA_046731795.1 Actinomycetota bacterium
CGTTCGCGTGGATCGAGGTACGGCGCGCGGCCGGTGGCAGCGGTCATCGGTCCGGATTCTGGCGATAGGCTGGTCGCATGGCGACGACAGAGACACGCACCCAGCAGAACTACATCGGCGGCGAGCGGGTGGACGCCGCCTCCGAAGAGACGTTCGAGTCGAGGAGCCCCGCCGACGGGGAGCTCATCGGGGTCTTCCCGAGGTCCGGCGCCGAGGACGTCGATCGTGCGGTCGCGGCCGCGAAGAAGGCCTTCGAGGAGTGGCGTCTCGTCCCGGCACCGCGGCGCGGCGAGCTCCTCTTCCGCTTCGCGCAGCTCGTCGCCGACCACAAGGCCGAGCTGACCGAGCTCATGACCCACGAGATGGGGAAGGTGAAGGCCGAGGCAGGGGGCGACGTCCAGGAAGCAATCGACATGAGCTACTACATGGCCGGCGAGGGCAGGCGCCTGTTCGGCCAGACGACGCCGTCGGAGCTGCAGAACAAGTTCCAGATGTCGGTGCGGATGCCGATCGGCGTCATCGGCGTCATCACGCCGTGGAACTTCCCGATCGCGATCCCGTCCTGGAAGATCGCGCCCGCGCTCGTGGCCGGCAATACCGTCGTCTTCAAGCCGGCGACCGACACGCCGATGCTCGGCCAGCGGTTCGTGGAGCTGCTCGTGGAGGCCGGAGTTCCGGACGGGGTCGTGAACATCGTCCACGGCGGAGGGGGAGCGGTCGGGGAGCGGCTCGTTCGTCATCCCGACGTTCGCGTGATCTCGCTCACCGGCTCGCGCGAGACGGGCGTGAAGGTGCTCGAGGCGGCCGCGGAGGGCCTCAAGCACGTGCACCTCGAGCTCGGAGGCAAGAACGCGATCATCGTCATGGACGACGCCGACCTCGACCTCGCGGTCGACGGCATCGTCTGGTCCGCATTCGGAACCTCGGGCCAGCGCTGCACCGCGACGAGCCGGGTGATCGTGCATGAGAACCTCTACGACACGCTTGCCTCGCGCCTCGTCGAGCGCGCCGAGGCGATGCGCCTGGGGCCGGGCTGGGAGGACGACACCGACGTCGGCCCGGTCATCAACGCGGCCGCGCTCGAGAAGATCCACTCCTACACGCAGATCGGCAAGGACGACGGCGCGACGCTGCTCACCGGCGGTGAGATCGCCGACGACGGCGACCTCGCGAAGGGCTTCTACTACCGGCCGACAATCTTCGGCGACGTCGAGCACGAGATGCGGATCGCCCAGGAGGAGATCTTCGGGCCGACGCTGTCGCTGATCCGCTTCCGCGACGAGGCCGAGGCGTTCCGGATCTCGAACGGCATCCGCTACGGGCTCTCGTCGTCCATCTTCACACGCGACGTGAATCGCGCCTTCCGCGCGATGCGCGACCTCGAGGCTGGCATCACGTACGTCAACGCGGGCACGATCGGCGCCGAGGTACATCTCCCGTTCGGGGGCGTGAAGGAGACCGGGAACGGCCATCGCGAGGCGGGCCAGGCGGCGCTCGACGTCTTCACGGAGTGGAAGTCCGTGTACGTCGACTACTCCGGCACGCTCCAGCGCGCGCAGATCGACAACCAGTAGCGCTTGGCCCGGGTCAAGCTCGTCTGGTTCGTGCCCGAGGACGCGCTCGACGTGACGCGCGAGGCCGTGTTCGAGGCGGGCGGCGGCCGAATCGGCGAGTACACGCGCTGCTCGTGGTACACGGCAGGGACCGGCACCTTCTTCGGCAGCGACGGGACGGCGCCGGCGCTCGGCGAGAGTGGGCGGGAGGAGCGCGTCGCGGAGCTTCGTGTCGAGACGGTCGTGCCCGACGACCGTATCCGCGACGTCGTCGTCGCCCTCAAGGTCGCGCATCCGTACGAGGAACCGGCCTACGACGTCTATCCGCTCGTCGACGCGTGAAGGCTCGGCTCTTCACAGATGGAGGGTCGCGGGGCAATCCCGGCCCGGCTGCGTACGCGTTCGTGCTCGAGGCGGAGGACGGCACCGTTCTCGACGCCCGCGGCGAGGCGATCGGCGTCGCAACCAACAACGTCGCCGAGTACTCGGCGCTGGTCGCGGGCCTCGAGCGCGCGGTGGAGGCAGGTGTGGACGAGCTCGAGGTCATCTCCGACTCGGAGCTGATGGTCAAGCAGATGCGAGGCGAGTACAAGGTCAAGAACCGCGCGCTGAAGGACCTCTTCCTCGATGCGTCGCGCCTCGCGCGGAAGGTCTCCCGCGTGTCGTACACAGCCGTGCGTCGCGAGCACAACGAGCTGGCGGACAGCCTCGTCAACGAGGCTCTCGACCGAGCGGCTCTGG
>JBKPLV010000111.1:0-14452 GCA_046731795.1 Actinomycetota bacterium
CTCCCAGCTCGTCGCCGACCTCTCCCTCGCGGCCCGGCTGCTCGAAGACGCCGAGACCGTCAGACGCTGAAGACGACGAAGTCCTGACCCGTCACGTGCACGGCGACGTTGTGGACCGGCACGGTCCCGATGGCGCCCTCCGCGGCGCCGTGGTGCGCATGGCCGTGGACCACGAGCTCGGGCCGGTGCATGCCGATCGGCCCGGCGAGCCGGCCGGAGCCGAGGAAGGCCCAGATGCCCTCCGGCTCACCGACGATCGTGTCGACGATCGGCGCGTAGTGCAGGAGGACGATGCGCTTGTGGCATCCGGCCACGGCCTCGAGCCCGACCTCCAGCGCCTCGACCTCGGCCGACGTCTCGCTGTAGATCTGACGGAGTGCCGGCTCGCCGAAGTCTGGGATCTCGGCGCCGGGGAAGCCGCCCACGAACCCCTTCGTCCCCACCACGCCCACCTCGATCTCGCCCACCTCGAGGATGGTGTGGCCGCGCTCGAGCACGGTGACATCTCCGCGACGGAGCTCCTCCTCCACCGCCTCGACCTGCCCGGAGTGGTAGTCGTGGTTGCCGAGGACGGCGACCACGGGCACGGGGAGACCGCGGCAGGCATTCGCGAGCACGGCTGCCTCCTCGGGCAGACCGTGGGTCGTGAGGTCGCCGGCGAGGAGGATCAGGTCGCATTCCGTCGCGACCGCCGCGAACGTCTTCGCCATACGCTCGCGGAGAGGCTCGTCCGCGTGGACGTCGCCTGCGGCGGCGATCCGGACGGTCGCGGACACGCCGTGTCCATACCCGCCGCCGGCGTTCTGGGAACCGCGTTTGCGGGTACTTCTCCGTCCCATGCCCTCTGCGCCTCCAGAAGGCTTCCAGGACCTGCTCGGCACGATGAAGCGCGCTGCAGCCGCCTTGCGCGACGCGGACGTCGACTTCCTGCTCGGCGGCGGGTTCGCGATCTGGGCGCGCGGCGGGCCGACGACGGACCACGACGTCGACCTGTACGTGCGGGAGCGCGACGCCGTCGTCGCGCTGGAGGCGCTCGCGGACGCGGGGTTCCGCACCGAGCGGCCGCCCGAGGACTGGCTGTACAAGGCGTGGGAGGGCGACAACCTCGTCGACGTCGTCTTCAGGCCCGCGGGCGGTCCGATCGGGGACGAGCACTTCGAGCGGGCGACGGCGATGGAGGTCAATGCCCAGCGCCTGCTCGTCGCGGCGATCGACGACGTGCTCGTGACGAAGCTGCTCGCGATGACCGAGCAGGAGCCCGACTACCGCGCCATCCTCGAGGTCGCCCGCGCGCTGCGCGAGCAGGTCGACTGGAACGACGTCGAGGCCCGCACGAAGCAGTCTCCGTTCGCGCGTGCGTTCTTCACGCTCGGCGAGGGGCTAGGGATCGTGGAGCGGCGCACCGTCCTCACGCCCGCTCACGCCTCGTAGATCGAGGCCGGAGGCCGGGGTGCGGTGGCGAGGAGCCCGGCCTCCGGAACCTCTCCGCGCGCAGAGCGCGGGTGCGACGACCAGAGCGCATCGTCCGCGCCGAGGTCATGCGTGCCACGTACCCGCGGCCGAATCGCCCAAACACACGGGCCGCCGTGCGTGCGAGACTGAGCCCGAGGAGCCTCTCGAGTGAACGCGCGAGACGAGCCGGAGCCGAGCCAGGGCGCGCGCCGAACGCCGAAGCCGGCGTTCGTTCGCTATCTGGTGGCGCTCGCCGCTGCGACCGCAGGCGTTCTGGTCACCGTGGTGCTGTACCAGTCGAGCACCACCGAGCAGCCCGTCTACGGACCGCTCCTCGCTGCCGTCGCCGTCGCGTCGTGGTACGGCGGCTTCGGGCCGTCCGCACTCGTCATCGTCGTGGGCTGGTCTGCTGCCCTCGGAGTGCTGGCCGCGCCGGAGCCCACCGTGGCCGTGAGCAACACCGATGACTTCACCCGCTGGGTGATCAACCTCGGCGTCGCTCTCGTGCTCGCGGGCATCGGCGGCCTTCTCCGTTACCGCGAGGAACGGAGCGCGGGCGAGGCGGAGTCGGCCCGCTCGGCGATGCAGGACGTCGAGTCGCTGCAGCAGCTCTCGATCGCGCTCACGGGAGCGGTTTCGTCGTCAGACGTCGCCCACGCCGTCTCCACGCATGCGCCTGAGATCCTCTCCGCGAGCGGATGCGCCCTTGGGCTCGTCGACGGCCAGGAGCTCACGATCGTCGACCCGAGCGGTCTCTTCGCCGAGGCGCGACCCGGCGGCGGCCGCCTCGACCTGGACGAGGACACGGTCCTCACAGCCGCAGTGCGTACCGAGTCGGCGGTGATCGCACGCCACCGCGACGAGCTCGAGGCCGTCTTCCCCGACAGCGCAGCCGACTTCCCCGCCGAGGTCGAGAGCGCTCTGGCCGTGCCGCTCCGCTCCGCCGCCGCGGTCATCGGCTCGGTGGCCTTCGTCTTCGAGCGGGACCGCGAGCTCGACGACGACACGCTGGCGCTCGCACGGATCGTCGCCGACCTCGCCGGGCAGGCGCTCGAGCGCGCGCGCCTGTACGAGGCCGAGCGGGGCTCGCGGCAGGCGCTCGATCGGATCCTGCGGGTCGCGCCCCGCTTCCTCGCGGACGACAGCGACGAGGTCGTCGGGGCGATCTGCCGAGAGGCACGAACGACGTTCGGCGCGGACTACGGTGTGCTGTGGCGCGTCCGCGGCGACGACATCGAGCTCATCGCCATCGACCCGCCCAATCCCGAGCTCACCGGGTTCCGCCTCTCGCTCCAGGGGTTTCCGCGCCTGCACGACGCGCTGCGTGGGCTCCACGCGTCGTTCGTCTCGGACGTGCTCGATACGACGTACGGCGAGGGACGTGCCTTCGTGCGAAAGCTCGGCATCCGCTCGTCTCTGCGCATGCCGATCGTCGTCGCCGGCTCCAGCGAGCTCCTCCTCGCCATCTCCTGGCGGCAGGTGATCTCGGAGCCCGAACCCGCGACGATCGTCGTCGTCAGGCGCTTCGCCGACCAGGCGGGGCTCGCGCTGGAGCAGCTCCAGCGGCGCCGTGCGGAAGCTGAGGTCGCGGCGCGTGTCGAGGCGACGAGGCAGCTACAGGAGGTGACGGCGGCGCTCGCGCTCGCGGCGACGACGCTCGAGGTGAGCAACGTCTGCCTCGACTACGCGCTCGCGTGGTCCGGCGCCGAGGCGGGGCTCGTCGTCCTCACGGGCCCGAGGGGCACGCGAACGATCGAGCTGGTCACGAGCAAGGGCTACGAGGATCACGAGCTCCGTGCGTGGCGTGAGCTCGACCTGGATGCGGACGTCCCCTTCGCCCACGCGATCACGTCGGGTGAGCCGGTCTGGGCGTTCTCGCCCGAGGAGCGGCAGTCGTTCGCGGGCGTCGCGGAGCTTCGGTCGGCGGGCTGGGCCGCGATCCCGCTCGTGACGAGCCAGGGCGCCCGCGGCGCGCTCCATCTCTCCTTCCACGCGCTCCGGCACCTGAGGGAGGACGACCGAGAACGGCTGCTCTCGCTGGTCGGGCAGTGCAGCCAGGCGCTCGAGCGCAGTGAGCTGTACGAGGGCGAGCGACGCTCGCGGCTCCGCGCCGAGCGCCTCCAGAGCATGACGACGCTGCTCTCGAACGCGCTCTCGACCGCGGACGTCGCCACCGTCGTAGCCGACGAGGTCGCGGCAGCCGTCGAGGCGACGGGGGTGGCCGTCACTGCGGTCCACGACGGAGAGGCTGCGGACACGCTCGCCGTGAGCGGCGACGGTGAAAAGCTCGCGCCGCTGCTCGCGGGCAAAGCAACGGACGGACCGGTTGCGGCGGCCATTCGGGAGCGCCGCTCGCTCGCGTACGAGTCCGGCGCACACCTGCTGGAGGCCTTCCCCGACACCCCTCTGGAGCAGGCGCCACGCGGGCCGGTACTCGTCGTTCCGCTCGTCGCCGCGCGCCGCGCGAACGGACTCCTCGTCGCCGCGTGGGACGAGCCGCGGCGGGTCGCCGACGACGACCGCTCCCTCGTCGCCGCGCTCGCCGGCCAGGCCGCGCAGGCGCTCGACCGGGCAAGCCGCTTCGAGTCCGAGCAGACGATCGCGGAGACGCTGCAGCGCAGCGTGCTGCCAGCGTCCCTCCCCCGCGTTCGGGGGGTCGAGCTCGCGGCGCGCTACCTGCCCGGCAGCGCGCACCTCGATGTCGGCGGCGACTGGTTCGACGCGCTGCCGCTTCCCGACGGCAAGGTGGGGCTCGTCGTCGGCGACGTCGTGGGGAAGGGCGTGCAGGCGGCGGCCACCATGGCACAGCTCCGCAACGCGACCCGGGCGTACTCCGTGGAGCGGCTAAAGCCCGCGTCCGTGCTCCTCCGGCTGAACCGCCTCGCCGACGAGATGCTGGACACGTCGTTTGCGACGCTCGCGTACCTCTGGCTCGACCCCGTGACCCGTGTCTGCCGCATGTCGTCCGCCGGTCATCCCCCGCCGCTCGTGGCGAGCCCGGACGGACGTGTTGAGCTGCTCGAGAACGTCCGCGGTCTCCCTCTCGGGACCGGGATTCGCTCCCGCTACCGGCAGGAGACGGTCGAGCTCGCCGCAGGCAGCATCGTGCTCCTGTACACGGACGGCCTCGTCGAGCAGCGCGGCCACTCGATCGACGAGGGGCTCGATCTCCTGTGCGAGGCTGTCGCCGCCGCCCCGAAGGATCCCGACCGGCTGCTCGAGCACATCCTCCAGCACGTCGTGGGGAACGGCGAGCGCGCCGACGACATCGCGCTCCTCGCGGCCCGCGTGCTCCCGGTGGCGCCGCAACCGCTCGAGCTTCGCGTTGCCGGTCGTTTCGACTCCATGGATCTCGTGCGGGACGCGATGCGCGTCTGGCTGGAGGGAGTCGAGTTGGATCGCTCCGAGACGGAGGACGTCGTGCTCGCGACCTGGGAAGCGTGTGCGAACGCCATCGAGCATGCCGTCGAGCCACAGGTCGACCTCGTCTCCGTGCACGCCAGCCTCGACGACAGCTGCATTCGCGTCACCGTGTCCGACTCGGGGCGCTGGGCGCCGCCGTCCGCACGCGAGAACCGCGGGCTCGGGCTCCGCCTGATCCACTCGCTCATGACCTCGGTCGACGTCGCGCAGAGCGACAAGGGCACGACGGTCACCCTCGAGAGAAGCATCGCGAGCCCGATCTCGAGCGCCGGCTAGCGAGGTTTCACGCCGGCGCCCGCACGGATACGTCGCTTGCCCTCGCCCGCGGCGCGACCCTGTGCCGCGACGTGGCGTGCATCGAGGAGCTCGGCGCTGCGAGCGACGCCGTTTCGACCGTCCTCGTCGCGGGTACGTCGAAAGAGCAGTGATCCAGGTCACGCACCAAGCCGAGGCAGGAGCGGCGGCGGTCGTGGTCGTCGAGCTGGAGCAGGAGTCGACGGCCGAGCTCGCCCGTCTACTCGGCACCGCCATGGGCACGGGAGACGTCGGGGTCATCGTCGATCTCGGTGAGCGCCGCGACGCCAGCTCCGAGCTTCTCACGGTGCTCTGCCGAACGGCCCGCCGGCTGCGCGAGCTCGACGGGAAGCTCGCGGTGATCAGCCGGAAGCCGGAGCTTCGGCGGCTGTTCGACCTGACGCTGCTCAGCCATGGCTTCGACGTCTACGCGAGCCGCGACGAGGCGCTCAGGACCTGGGCGTAGTCCATCGCCGCGCCGAGCGCGTACTCTGAACGCGTGTAACGCACGGAGATGAGTCTGGTCATGGACACCAACGTCGACGCACTCCTCGTCGCCTACCACCGTGACGGCGACGAGGCAGCCCGTGAGCAGGCTCTCGTCGAGCTGATGCCGCTCGTCCGGGCACTTGCCTCGCGCTATGCCGGACGCGGCGAGCCGCTCGAAGACCTCGTGCAGGTCGGCTCCATCGGGCTCATCAAGGCCGTCGACCGCTTCGACGTCGACCGCGGCGTCGACTTCGCGAGCTACGCCGTGCCGACGATCGTCGGCGAGATTCGCCGCCACTTCCGCGACAAGGCCTGGGCGATGCACGTCCCGCGCCGCCTGAAGGAGCTCAGCCTCCGCCTCTCACGAACGCTGGACGAGCTGACCACCGAGCTCGGCCGGTCTCCGACCATCACCGAGCTCGCCGCTGCGGCAGGTGTGGAGGAAGAGGAGGCGATCGACGCGCTGGACTCGATGAACGCGTACTCGACGCGGTCGCTGCATGCACCCTTCGACGACAGCTCGGACGACAGCCTGTCGGAGAAGCTCGGCACGGACGAGTCCGGCTACGCCGAGGTCGAGGACGGGACGATCGTCGCCGCCGGCCTCGACGCACTCGACGAGCGCGAGCGCCAGATCGTGGAGCTCCGCTTCTTCCACGAACTCACTCAGTCGCAGATCGCGTCCGAGATCGGGATCTCGCAGATGCACGTCTCGCGTCTCTTGCGGCGCGCGCTCGCGACGATGCGCGGCCGGATCGAGGAAGGTGTGCCACGTGAATGAGGTGGTGCGCATCTCCTTCCCCGCGAAGGCCGAGTACCTGCTGCTGGCGCGGCTGGCGCTCGGGGGGATCGCCCGCGAGGTTGCGGTCTCGGACGAGCTGCTCGCCGATCTCAAGCTCGCCGTCACCGAGGCCTGCGGCAACTCGATCCGGCACGCCTACCCCAACGACTCCGGCCAGGTCACCGTTGCCTACGCCTTCGACGCCGACACCGTCGAGATGGTCGTGCAGGACGAGGGAATTGGCGTCGGCGATACGAGCGGGGAAGTCGAACGGCTCCGCGTCGACGGCGGCATGGGGATGTCGATCATCCGCACGATCGTCGACGAGGTCACGGTCGAGCCGGGAGCCGACGGCCGCGGCACGGTCGTCCGTATGACCAAGCGGCTCGCCGACAACGGCCGCTAGCTAGCTCCCGGCGAGCTCGCGGAGTCCGGCGCGCACGTCGGCGACCACCGGGAACGCCTGCTCGAGCGCGGTGATCTCGAAGATGCGCCGGGCAGGCCCGCGGGGAAGCACCACCCGCACCTCGGAGCCCTCGGCACTGAGCCCGCGCACGCCGCGAACGAGCGACCCGAGGGCCGTCGAGTCCATGAACGAGACACGCACGAGATCGACGAGGATCCACTTGGAGTCACGCGAATCCGTGAGCGACCTCTCGAGGTCTCCGGCGGCGAACGCGTCGAGCTCTCCGGACGCGCGGATCACGGTCACGCGACCGCTGCGTTCGATCTCGACGGCGTGCATGCCGACAGGAAAGCACTCCGCCACTCGGTGGAGCGGGCGGAGCCTGAGCCTCAGCGACTCAGGCGATCCGCCCGCCGCTCACGGCGTTCCTGCAGAACGTGTGATCAGGTTCGGCTTGCGTCGCGCTCGACGATCGTGGTGTTCTGACCGCTCGCACCCGCGTCGCGGTTGCCGAAGCCGCCCCAGCTCGACCAGAAGGCGAGCGAGACGAGCAGGCCAAGGGCGCCCACGATCACGAGGATCACGCCGGCCACCTGGATGTCGACTCCCGACACCTCAGCGTCGACGGCCCACGCGAGAACTGCACCGATTGCGATCAGGACGATGCTCAAGCTGATTCCCATTGCTTCACCCCCGTTGTGCTCTTCCCGTTTGCAGGAGCGGCGAAACGTCAGCTCGACCGGCGCCCGAGCGCAGCCCGCGCGTCGGCCACGGAGGCGACGACGGTCGCCGCGCGCCTGAACTGGACGATGTCGAGCGTCCTCGCGACGGGGGCGGTGGGCTCTGCAACGAGCGCGACGCGGTCGAAGCCTCGCTCGGTTGCGACCCCGAACAGACGATGAAGCGCCGCGCTGTCGATGAAGAGAACACGGTTGAGATCGAGCACGAGCGGGCGTCCGGCGGCGACGGCGTCCAGCTCCTCGACGAGCTCGTCGGCATTGCTGAGATCGAGCTCGCCTGCGATGGCGACGATCGCCACGCCGGGATCACCCTCCTGCACGTGCTCGAGCTCGAACGAAGCCACCGCACCCAGAGAATATGCAGCGCGCTCCGTTTAGCGATCGAGGCGGCGGAAAACGAGTCGACATGACCGATCACTTTGCGCACCCGGTGGAGCGCGAGCTCGCGCGCCTCTTCGACGAGCACGGCATCGCCTGGGAGTACGAGCCGCACACGTTCGTGCTCGCGTCGGACGTCGACGGGACCGTCCGCGAGGGCTTCACGCCCGATTTCTTCCTGCCCGAGATCGGCGTCTACATCGAGTGCACCGTCATGCGAACGTCGCTCGCCGGACGCAAGCGCCGCAAGGCACGGCAGGCGCGGGAAGGCGGCGCCATCGTCGAGATCGCCTCCCGCGGGGACTTCGAGCGGCTCGCGCATCGCTGGGGGTTTTCGTCGCTGGCGGCTGCGGCGGCTGCGGAAGCGGGCGCGGATGTTTCACCCGCCCGGTCGGCGGGTACGCAAGCCCGGACGGTGACCCAAACGCACCCGCCAGAGACGCGCATGCGCATCCAGACGGAGCGGTCCGGTAACTCCTGGGTCGTGTCCGTCGTCGGAGACGTCGACCTCCGGTCCGCGCCGGAGCTGCGTGACCGCCTCGCGTCGCTGGGAGACGCCGGGGCGCAGCATGTCGTGGTCGACCTGACCGAATGCGAGTTCCTGGACTCCATGGGTCTCGGCGTGCTCCTCGGGGCGAAGAAGCGCATGGCGCGCGACGGGCGCGAGCTGCACGTCGTCGTCTCGTCGTCCGACGTCCGTCGGATCTTCGAGATCACGATGCTCGACCGCGTCCTCGACCTCCACGCGACGCGTGCCGAGGCGCTACGAACGGCTGCCTAGAGCGCAGCCTCGACGTCCGGATGCACCGCGATCAGCGTGTCGACGGCGGTGATCTCGAGCACGCGCAGGATGCGCGAGTCGGCGGTGGCCACGCGCAGGCTGCGTCCCGACTCCGACAGCGTCCGCGCCGACGCGAGCAGCACGCCCATCCCGGCAGAGTCGAGGAATGTGCATTCGGACAGGTCCACCACGACCGGGTCCGCCGACAGCTCCGAGAGCGCCTCCTGGAAGCGGGGCGCAGAGGCGAGGTCGAGCTCGCCTGCGACGTACACCACGCCCGCACCGGTGGGCATGATCTCGCTCCGCACGTCAAAATCGCCGCTCATGGCCAAGGCAGGCGAGTGTAGATGTTCACGGACGTGCCCCGCACCAACCTTCTCGAGGTCGGTGTGAGCGACCGGATCGTCCTCACCATGCCCACGGACGGACGCTTCCGGAGCGTCGCGACGCTCGTCCTCGGCGGTATCGGCAGCCGCCTCGAGCTCCCGTACGAGCGCATGGACGACCTCCAGCTCGCGGTCCTGAGCGCGCTCGACGCGAGCAACGACGCGACCGTGACGCTGGAGGTGGATGCCGACGAGGCCGGCGTGCGGCTCGCCCTCGGGCCGGTACACGATGGAAGCGGAGAGGATGGCGGTCTCGTCCGGGTTCTCTCGCGGCTCGTCGACGACGTCGCCCACGAGAGCCGCGACGGGGCCGAGTGGCTCACGCTCGGCGTGTCAGGTCGCGCTCGCTGACAGGCGTTTCGGCGCCCACTGGCCCGGGTAGTGACCGGACAGCCGCGAGGAGGAGTGGAGATGCAGGCGGAGCCCAATCGGCTCTTCGACGACGAGACATATGAGCTCGACCGCAAGGCGTGGAATCTGCCCCGGCCGCGGCCCGAGCTCGCGATCGCCTCTCTTTCCGAGGCTCCAGATGAGGGCTCCGACGAGGAGTCGCGCGCGAACGGGGACACCGAGCCGAACGCGTGACCGCCGAGATCCGCGGGCCGGGGATCGGGGCCCGGCCCGCGGTCGGTCAGGAGGGAAAAGCAGTCCGCGCCGTTTCGAAAGCGGAGTCCCCGGGCACCCATGTTCCATGCGGACCCAGCGCTCGCCGGCGCCGCAGGCGGTTCCGAGTCGCGACGCTCCAACTCTCGTCTTCGTGGGCCGCCGGCATTGCGGCGCATCCCGCCGGATGGAGAGCCTCGTCGCCTGGGTGAAGGTGACGCAGCGGAAGCGTCTTCGCGTCGTCGACCTCGACGCCGACCGCAATCCCGAGCTTGCGCAGCACCTGGGGGTCCAGAAGACGCCCACGCTCCTCGTCCTGCGCGACGGCTCGGTCGTGGGACGCCACGAGGGCCGCGCAACGGGACGTCAGATCGAGGAGCTCATCGGCCCGTTCATCGGTGACGAGCACCGCAACGGCCGCGCCGCAGCATAGAGATCAGGCAGGAACTCCGACCGCCGCCCGCAGGCGCGCGACATCCGCATGCCGCGACGGGATGTCCTCGCGCGGCGCGGCCATCCGCAGATCACGCAGCACCTCGAGCGCAGCGAGCAGTACCGGCAGCGGCGGCCCGCTCGCGGTCACCTGCGAGAGATGGCTCTCGTCGAGTTCATGCGATGGCGCTTCGATGAAGCGCGCCACGAGCTGGTCGTGATGCTGCGCGGCAGCCCGCCCGTGTGCCTCGCACACGCGGAGGAACGCCGCTGCGTTCCGGGCGAACCACTCTGAGTCGGCGCTCGCGTCGATCGCCTCCAGAAACTGGTCGAGGAAGTCGCGCCGACGCATGCACTCGCGGAGGCTCGCCTGG
The DNA here is from genome assembly GCA_046731795.1 of Actinomycetota bacterium. GTDB lineage: Bacteria > Actinomycetota > Thermoleophilia > Gaiellales > Gaiellaceae > GMQP-bins7. The sequence continues at coordinate 10,540 of JBKPLV010000111.1, forward strand.
TCCTCCGGGCGCATGAACAGCATCTTCTCGACGAGGAGCTGCGAGTAGTAGGGGTCGTTGCCGCGGCACAGCCCGAGCAGCAGGTCGATCTCGTTGATACCGGAGAAGTCGCCGGCGTTCGCGCCGCGATACTCCTGGCGCCCGACGCGGTACGGCTTGTAGTACGGCCGCACGCTGTAGAAGAAGCGGTCGACGTCGAGCTCGGCGAAGAGGACGTCGTTGAAGCGAGCGACCGCATCGAGTGCGTCGCGGGCGTCGTCGAACAGCATCTCGGCGACGGGATGGGAGATGCCGAGCGGCGGGATCCGCATGAGCGCGTCCGCGGCCCGTTTGTAGGCGAGGATCCCGCGGGTGTTGTAGTCGAGGAAGAGGAACTCATCCTCGAGCGACGTGAAGCTCTTCTGGCGACCGTTGCGGGCGAGGTTGTGCGTTGCGAGGTGGCTCGTGGCGAAGCGCGGGACCACGCCGACCGATGCTCCGATGTGGAGGCCGAGCGCCGTCGCCTCCTCGTGCGGCGACTTCTGCTCGCGCGCCGGATTGGTCAGCTCGTGGCGGCGCAACGAGGCCATGTACAGGCCGAGGTCGCCGAGGACGTCGAAGGCCTGGTCGAAGCCCTCGTCGGTGTTGCCCTCCTCCGCGAGCGCGCGGACGAACGTCCTTCCCTCATCCAAGATCTGCCGCTTGAGGTCGTCGCCGACGCCTTCGACGCTCGCGCGGTTCTCCTGCTCGAAGTAGAGGTTCTCGAGCTCCGTGTTCAGCTCGACGAACGTCGAGCGGATCCAGCCGTCGAAGGCCTCGACGTTCCTGCTCATCCGTCGAAGCTAAGCACGGGGGCCTGCGCGCCGAGGAGGAGCCACGTCTCGACCGGGCCCTTTCCCTTCACGTCGACGAGGCCGCGCGGCTCGGTCACGAACTCGTCTCCGAGGAGCTCGAGGGTCGAGCGTGTGATGTGGATCGCGTCCGGAACGCCGTGCGACTCCATGCGGCTCGCCATGTTCACCGTGTCGCCCCACAGGTCGTAGAGGAAGCGCCGGCGGCCGATGACCCCGGCGACCACCGGGCCGGAGCTGATCCCGATGCGCAGCCTGAGGTCGCGGCCGTTCCGGTCCGGCAGGCACTCCGCCGCGCAAACACGCATCTCGAGCGCCAGCCGGGCGAGCGCCTGCGCGTGGTCCGCCCGAGGGCGCGGAACTCCCGCCGCGACCATGTAGCAGTCCCCGATGGTCTTGATCTTCTCGACCTCGTAGCGATCGACGAGCTCGTCGAAGGTGCCGAAGAGACGGTCGAGGAGATCGACCACCTCGCGGGCGTCGAGCTTGCTCGAGAGCGGCGTGAAGTCGACGACGTCGGCGAAGAGCACGCTCGCCTCGTCGAAGTGGTCGGCGATCGTCTCCTCCTCGACCTGGAGCCGCTGCGCGATCTCCTCCGGGAGGATGTCGAGGAGGAGCGCCTCCACGCGATGCTGCGCCACGTCACGCCCCCGCGCGAAGGTCACGATCAAGAGCATCGCGACGAACGAGACGGCAACGATGTTCAGGACGTCGAAGGTCCGCACGAAGGCGTCGGGCAGGTCTGCAGCATCCGGTCGGACGACCTCGGCGAGAGCGATCGAGAGGACGATCGTGCCGACGAAGGCGCCGAACCACGGCCAGGCGCGCTCAGGCCGGCCGAACGCGACGGCGCCGAGCGGCGCCAGGAGCGACCAGACGACGACGTTGCTCGACTCGTCGAGCGAGCCGAGCATGATCAATCCCAGCGCCGGCGCGACGAGGATGAGCACGAGCTGCGCCGTTCGCAGGAGGTCGAAGTTCCGGGTTCGGGCGAAGGCGACGATGCTGACGGTCGAGCCGAGCACGTAACCCCAGGGCGTGAGCGCCACCCAGGGCTCGCCGATGACGAAGTACAGACAGCCCCAGAGGAACGCGATCGGGAGGATCAGCAGGGCGATGCCGACGAGGAGCCGCTTACGGAAGCGGAGGTCCCCGGAATCGGCCGGATCGGCGCCGATCGAGAGCGCACGTTCCACGAGCTCGCGCAGCCAACCCTCCGTCACGACGAGCGAGCGTAGTCGACGGGGTGTGTCAGGCGGGGGCCGCGCGCCGCGCGAGCTCGTCCTCGACCGCGGCCGGGTCGAGCCCGCGCGCGGCGAGGAGGACGTACGAGTGGAACCAGAGATCGGCGATCTCGGACACGAGCCGCTCATTGCTCTCTCCCGCCCCGGCGAGTGCGGCCTCGAGCCCCTCCTCGCCCACCTTCCGCGCCGCCGCAGCCGGCCCAGCCGCGACGAGGCCGGCGACGTACGACCCTTCCGGTCGCATCGCTGCGCGGTCGACGACGCGGCGCCAGAGCCACGGCGCGAAGCACGAGGTCGAGCCCGTGTGGCAGGTCGGCCCGGCGGGACGAACACGGAGAAGGATCGCGTCGCCGTCGCAGTCCTCGCGCAGCTCCTCGACGGCGAGCGTATTTCCGGAGGTCTCGCCCTTCCGCCACAGGCGGTTGCGCGAGCGGCTGAAGAAGTGCGCCTCGCCCGTCTCGCGCGTCAGGCGCAGCGCCTCGTCGTCCATCCACGCGAGCATGAGCACGCGGTTGGACTCCGCGTCCTGGACGATCGCGGCGGTCAGGTCAGGCTGCATCGCGGAGCGGGACTCCGAGCCCCCGCAGCTCCTCGCGCAGGGTCACGAGCCGCGCAGGGCGCTCGTGCAGGATCGAGGCAAGGAGGGCAGCCTGTGCGACGCCGAGCGCCTCGGCCACGTGGCGGGCCGTCCCCGCCCCACCGGAGGCGATGACGGGGAGCGACACGGCGTCAGCGACCGCCTGCGTCAGTTCGAGGTCGTAGCCCGCACGCGTCCCGTCCGTGTCGATCGCCGTGAGGAGGATCTCGCCCGCACCCCGCTCCTCCGCCTCGCGTGCCCAGGCGACGGGGCTCCAGCGGGTCGACTCGGAGCCCGCGCGCGAGCGAACCTCGCCTGCGGCCGCATCGATTGCGACCACGACGGCCTGCGACCCGAGGCGCGCCGCGAGCTCGCTCACGAGCTGGGGGCGCTCGAGCGCGGCGCTGTTCACGGAGACCTTGTCCGCGCCGGCCTCGAGCAGCCTTTCGGCATCAGCGAAGGAGCGGACGCCGCCGCCGACCGTGAACGGGATCGCGAGCCGGTCTGCGATGCGCGCGACGAGCTCGAGCAAGGCGGGGCGTCCGTCCAGGGTGGCCTGTACGTCGAGGTAGACGAGCTCGTCCGCGCCCGCACCGGAGTAGTTCGCGCCGAGCTCCACCGGGTCGCCCATGTCCCGCAGGACCTGGAAGCGGACGCCCTTCACGACGCGCCCGCCGGCGACGTCGAGGCAGGGGATCAGACGCGGGAGAGGCATCGCGCGAGGAAGCGCGCTCCGGCGGCGCCGCTCTTCTCGGGGTGGAACTGCACGCCGACGAAGCTGCCCTGCTCCGCGACGGCGACGAACCCCTCGGAGCGTGCGGTCGCGGCCGGCGTGTCGGCCGCGTACGAGTGGGCGAAGTAGAACGCCTCGCCGCTCGGCTCGACGGTCGCCCAGCCGATGCGCGGCACGCGGCCGCCGCGGATGCGGACGGCGCGCCCGCGCAGGATCCCGAGCCCGGCGACGCCGCCGTCCTCTTCCGTCTGCTCGAGCGCGAGCTGGAGGCCGAGGCAGATGCCGAGCGTCGGAGCCCCGGCGGCGACCCGTTCGCGCAGCGCCTCGTCCAGCCCGCGCTCGCGCAGACCGTCCATGGCGCTCGCCGCCGAGCCCACCCCGGGGAGCACCGCGAGGTCGGCGGACGCGACCTCGCCCGGATCCGACGTCACCGACGTCGACGCACCGAGGCGCTCGAACGCGACCGCCACGGACCTCACGTTGCCGGCGCCGTACGAGCAGACGGCGACGTTCACACGACGCCCTTCGT
>JBKPLV010000112.1:0-6691 GCA_046731795.1 Actinomycetota bacterium
ATGCGCCGCCGCTCCGCAGCCAGCGCGTCACGGGCTCTCGTCAGCTCCTTCTCCTTCACGAGCAGGGACTCGCGCGCTGCCTTCCACTCCTGTGGCGACACGACCGGGGGTGTGTTCATGGCGGGTTCACCTCTCTCGTCGCTGTTGTTGTGCGAAACGTCTCTCTACCCGCGTGGCTTCCCCGTAAGCCCGGACGGATCTGGCCCCGAGGGGCGCGAAGTAGTCTTGACGCATGGCTTCCGACGCCATCGATCCGCGCGTCGACATCGGTCACGTGCATCTCAAGGTCTCTGACCTCGACCGCGCGCTCGCGTTCTATGCCGGAGTCCTCGGCTTCGAGGAGCAGGCGCGCTACGGCGACCAGGCGGTGTTCCTGTCCGCGGGCGGGTACCACCACCATCTCGGGCTCAACACGTGGGAGTCCAAGGGCGGGTCGCCGCCGCCTCCGGGCACGACCGGCCTCTTCCACGCTGCCATCCGCTACCCGGACCGGAAGGCGCTCGCCGATGCCCTGAAGCGGCTCGTCGACGCAGGCATCCCGCTCGACGGGGCGTCCGACCACGGCGTGAGCGAGGCGCTCTACCTGCACGATCCCGACGGGAACGGCCTCGAGCTCTATCGCGACCGCCCCGTCGAGGAGTGGCCGCGGAATCCGGACGGCACGCTGGGGATGTTCACGCGACCGCTCGACGTGGGTGCGCTCCTCGCCGAGGCCGAGTAGTCGCGCCGCCGCTACCGCGTCCGCTATACCTGAGACAGAGATGGCCAAGGTAAAGCCCGTCGAGAACCTCGAGCGGGTCGTGATCCGCTTTGCGGGCGACTCGGGCGACGGGATGCAGCTCACCGGCGACCGCTTCACGAGCGAGACGGCGGTCTTCGGCAACGACCTCGCGACGCTTCCGGACTTCCCGGCGGAGATCCGCGCCCCCGCCGGCTCGCTCCCCGGCGTGTCCGGGTTCCAGGTGCACTTCGCGGACCACGACATCCTCACGCCGGGCGACCAGCCGGAGGTCCTCGTCGCGATGAACCCCGCGGCGCTCAAGGTGAACATCGGCGATCTCGTGAAGGGCGGGACCGTCATCGTGAACACCGACGCCTTCAACGAGCGGAACCTCCAGAAGGCCGGCTACGACTCGAACCCGCTCGAGGACGGGTCGCTCGCCGACTTCCACGTGCACGCCGTCGCCCTCTCGTCGATGACGGTCGAGGCGCTCAAGGGGATCGAGGGAGTGTCCTCACGTGAGGCTGAGCGCTCGAAGAACTTCTTCGCGCTCGGCCTGATGTCGTGGCTGTACCACCGGCCGGTCGAGGGCACGCTCGGCTTCATCGAGACGAAGTTCGCGAAGCGTCCCGAGATCGTCGAGGCGAACACGAACGCCTTCCGGGCCGGCTGGAACTACGGCGAGACCTCGGAGGATTTCGCGATCTCGTACGAGATCGCGCCGGCGAAGGCCACGCCGGGGACGTACCGGCAGATCTCGGGGAACACCGCGCTCTCGTACGGGCTCGTCGCCGCGAGCAAGCTCTCGGGACTCCCGCTCTTCCTCGGCGCCTATCCGATCACCCCGGCGTCCGGGATTCTCGAGGAGCTCGCCGCGCTGAAGGAGTTCGGCGTGCGGACCTTCCAGGCCGAGGACGAGATCGCTGCTTCGGGCGCCGCGCTGGGAGCGGCTTTTGGCGGGGCGCTCGGCGTCACCACCTCGGCCGGGCCAGGCATCGTCCTCAAGTCCGAGACGGTGGGTCTCGCGGTGACGCTCGAGCTGCCGCTTCTCATCGTGGACGTCCAGCGCGCGGGCCCGTCGACGGGCATGCCGACCAAGCCGGAGCAGGCCGACCTGCTGATGGTGCTCTTCGGTCGCAACTCAGAGTCGCCCGTCCCCGTCGTCGCGGCGGCGACGCCGGCCGGTTGCTTCCACGCGGCCATCGAGGCGGCGCGGATCGCCATCACCTACCGCACGCCCGTCTTCCTGCTCTCCGACGCGTACCTCGCGAACGGCTCCGAGCCGTGGCTCATCCCCGACGCGAGCACGTTGCCCACCATCGATCCCGCGTTCGCGACGGAGCCGAATGACGGTGGGCGCTTCCTCCCGTACAAGCGGGACACCGCGACGCTCGCGCGACCCTGGGCGACGCCGGGCACGGCCGGTCTCGAGCATCGCATCGGCGGCCTGGAGAAGGAGGACGTCACCGGAAACGTGTCCTACGACCCGGAGAACCACGACCTCATGGTTCGAATGCGGGCCGCCAAGGTCGCCGGCATCGCGGCCGACATTCCGGAGCTCGAGGTGGACGACCCGGACGGCGCGGACACCCTCGTCCTCGGCTGGGGCTCGACCTACGGAGCGATCGGAGCCGCGGCGCGCCGTGTGCGAGCCGGTGGACGCAACGTGGCGACCGCGCACCTTCGCTATCTGAACCCGTTCCCTCGGAACACCGGCGACGTCGTGCGGAGCTACGAGAAGGTGCTCATTCCCGAGATGAATCTGGGGCAGCTGCGAATGCTGATCCGCTCGGAGTTCCTCGTCGACGCGGTGGGCTACAACAAGGTGCGAGGCCGGCCGTTCCGTGCGGCCGAGCTCGCGGACGCGATCGCGGCGCTGGTGGATCAATGAGCAGAGAGAACGGCGGCAACGGGCTCGTGCAGCTCAGCGCGAAGGACTTCAAGTCCGACCAGGAGGTCCGCTGGTGCCCGGGCTGCGGGGATTACGCGATCCTCAACGTCATCCAGGGCTTCATGCCCGAGCTCGGCCTCGAGCGCGAACGGATCGTCTTCATCTCTGGAATCGGCTGCGCGGCGCGCTTCCCGTACTACATGCAGACGTACGGGATGCACTCGATCCACGGTCGCGCGCCTGCGATCGCGACGGGGCTCGCCGTGACGCGACCCGACCTCTCCGTGTGGGTCGTGACCGGCGACGGCGACGCGCTCTCCATCGGCGGCAACCACCTCATCCATGCGCTGCGCCGGAACGTGAACCTCAAGATCCTCCTCTTCAACAACCGGATCTACGGCCTCACCAAGGGCCAGTACTCGCCCACGTCGGAGCTGGGGAAGCTGACGAAGTCGACTCCGATGGGCTCGCTCGACCATCCGTTCAATCCGCTGTCGGTGGCAATCGGCGCCGAGGCGTCGTTCGTCGGGCGCGCGATCGACACCGACAAGAAGGGTCTTGCGGATGTGCTCGGCGCCGCGGCGCGCCATCGCGGGTCGGCATTCGTCGAGATCCTCCAGAACTGCAACATCTACAACGACGGCGCGTTCGACTACGTGCGCGAGAACAAGGGCAACCGCATGTACCTCGAGCACGGCGAGCGCATCCGGTTCGGCCTCGAGGGTGAGAAGGGCGTGCAGCAGTATCCGGACGGATCACTCCGGGTCGTCGACGTCGCCGAGGCGGGAGAGAACTCTCTCCTCGTCCACGACGTGAGCCACGAGCAAGCGAGCCTCGCGTTCGCGCTCTCGCGGCTGACGTTCGACACAGTCGGTGCGGTACCGCTCGGCGTCTTTCGGAGCCTCGAGCGGCCCGTCTACGACGATCTCATGCGGGAGCAGCTCGAGGCGGCGCAAGCGCACGGCCGCGACGGCGATCTTGGCGCGCTCCTGCACTCGGGCGACACCTGGGTCGTTCCCGGCTAGCTCGTCTCGCCGAGGAACCGCACGATCCGCTCGGCGATCTGCTCGCCCTTCTCCTCCTGCAGGAAGTGACCCGCTCCGGGGAGGATCTCGGCAGGCCCGGCGCCGGGGATCCGGGACGCCATGTGCTCGGCCGCAACCGTCGAGAAGATCGGGTCGGAGTCGGAGAAGAGCACGAGCGCAGGTTTCTCCCACTCCTCGAGCGCAGCGCGGATCTCGAGCATCTTCGGCGCATTCGGATGGTCCGGCTCGGCCGGGACCTGCTCGGGGAAAGCGAGCACCCCTGCCTTCGACTCCGGCGTCGGGAACGGGGCGTTGTAGGCCTCGACGACGTCGTCGCTCAGCTCCGTCACAGAGGAGATCCGGACGAGCTGGCCCGGAACGAGGTCGGCCCCGACGCGGCGGACGAACGCGCGGAAGCGCAGCCATTCCTCAGACGGTGCACGACCTGCTCCGATGCCCGTGTTCAGTATCACCAGCCGTCCGACGTGCTCGGGCTGCTCGACTGCGAGCCGGAACCCGATGGGGCCGCCCCAGTCCTGGACGACGACTGTCGCATCGCGCAGGTCCAGCTCACGCGCCAGCCGCTCGATCGAGCCGTAGTGGACGTCGTAGGAGTAGTCCTCGATGCGCGTCGGCTTGTCCGAGCGTCCGAAGCCGAAGTAGTCGGGCGCGACCACGCGACCGACGACGGCCAGGCCCGGGATCATCTTGCGATAGAGGAAGGCCCACGTCGGCTCCCCGTGCAAGAGCAGGACGGGTCGGCCGGAGCCTTCGTCCACGTAGTGCATCCGCAGCCCGTCCTGCTCGACGTAGCGCGGCTCGAACGCATAGCCCGGCAGCCCGTCGAACCGCTCGTCGGGCGTGCGGAAGACGTCCACCCGTGTCAGCCTAGGCGCTCGACGAGATCGGCGGCCCTGACGGTTCCGGGGCTTGCCTGCACCCGTGAAGCGATCGCGGCCATCCGCTCACGCAGCGCTTCGTCTGAGATGAGCCGGTCGATGGCTCCGAGGAGCTCGCCGTCCTCGAACTCGTACGTCTCCAGGCGGATGCCGAATCCGGTCTCGGCGATCCGCTGCGCGTTGTCGTACTGATCCCAGAAGAGGGGAAGCGCGACCATCGGCTTGCCGAAGTGGAAGCACTCGGTCATCGTGTTGTTTCCCGCGTGCGTGACGACGACGTCCGCCAGTGGGAGGAGCGCGGGCTGCGGGACGAACTCGTCGCCCCACATGTTGTCCGCGAGCTCGAACTCGGAGGCCTGCGGCCCCTTGGAGACGATGAAGCGGTGCGGCGCGCGGGACAGGACGTCGACGAGCCGTCTCATGAGGTCGACGTCGGCCGATCCGAGGCTGCCGAGCGAGAGATAGATGAGGCCGCCCTCGCCGGCTGCGACGTGCTCGGGAAGCTCGATCGGTCCGTCGGCGGTCCGGACGCAGGTGTCGAGTCGGTGCCAGGTCGGCGCGAGCGGTTTCGCACGCGCATAGTCGACCTCCGCTGGATAGAGGTAGAGGTTCAGCCACTCCGATGCGTGGATGAACTCACGCTCGGGCAGCGCACCGGCACCGCGTTCCTCGCAGAACGCCGAGAACTCGCGGTGCAGCTTCGCGATGGCGCGGCCGTATTCCGCCCGGAACTCGTCCCAGCCCGCGCGATCGCACGCGGGGTAGCCGGAGAAGACGGGCGGGATGTCGTCGTCCTCGAGCTCGAGCGGGTTGCACGAGACGATGCGCACCCACGGTCGGCCCGAGTGCTCGATGGCCGGGAAGCACACGACGTTGTCCTCGACGATGACGTCCGGCCCGACCTCGTCGAAGATCTCGGCGAGCCGGTCGTCCACATACCGCGCGCCGTCACACAGCGCGCGCCAGGTCGGCTCGATGAACTCCGAGAGCTGCTCGATCGTCGGCTTGCGGAAGACGGGCGCGGTCTCGCGGATGAAGTCCTTCCAGAACTGGCCGGGCTCCTCCTCCGCTAGCTCCGAAGGAGGGCCCAGCCGCATGAGTCGCTCCTCGAACCCCTGCGCCTCGAGGCTCCCCGCGAAGGACTCCTCGACGACGAACACCACACGGTGGCCGCGTTCTCGCAGCACCTGGCCGATCCCGACGCAGTTATTCGTCGGGCCATAGGCGCCCTCGGGGAAGAGGACGATGGTCTTCACAGCGCGCGAGTCTCTCACGCCGCGTTCGGCAGACGGAATGGAGTGATCGTCTAGCTCGAGTGCGAGACGGCCACCGCTTCTTCCTCGGGCGGCGACGGGTGTCGACGGAGGTTCGCGAGCCCGATCGTGGCGAGCGACGTTACGCCAGCGACCGCGAATGCCAGAGACGTCCCGCCGAGGTCGGCGAGCCAGCCGGCGAGCAGGCCGCCGACCGGGGCCAGCCCGAGGAAGGCGAAGAGGTAGAGGCTGATAAGGCGACCGCGCAGGTAGTCCGGCGCGGCGAGCTGGACGAGCGCGTTCGCGTTCGCCGTGAAGAGCGTGAACGAGATCCCGACCGCGAACAGCAGCGCACCCGCCAGGTACACGTCGTGCACGGGCGCGAGGAGGAGCGCGAAGACACCGAACGAGGCCGTCCCGATCGCGAACAGGCGCCAGCTCGCCTCACGGAAGGTCGCAGCGGAGAGCGCGCCGATCAGCGCGCCGAGGCCGAACGAGGCCGAGAGCAGGCCGAAGCCCTCCGGTCCGACGTGCAGCGTGTTCGCGGCAAGCAGAGGGACGAGGACGTGGAAGTTGAAGCCGACGGTCGCGACGATCGTCACCACTCCGAGAATGAGCCGCAGCTCCCGGTCGTGCCAGGCGTACGAGAAGGCGTGGCGGATCCCGTCGACGACCCGGGTCGACGCGTCCCGTGCGACCGGTCGCAGCTCGTCCTCGCGCACGAGCGCGAGCGCCGTGAGTACGGCGAGGAAGCTGACCGCATTGAGCGCGAAGCAGATGCCGGTGCCGACCGCGGCGATCAGCAGACCCGCGATCGCAGGTCCGATCACCCGCGAGCCGTTGAAGAGGCCGGAGTTGAGCGCGACCGCGTTGGGCAGCTCGCGCGGGCCGACCATCTGGAA
>JBKPLV010000113.1:0-2823 GCA_046731795.1 Actinomycetota bacterium
ACATCGACACCCGGGAGCACGCGCCCTCGGAGGTAGGGATGCGACGGGTCGACGCCGGTGTCGAGCAGCGCGACGTTGACGCCCGTGCCATCGAGCCCGGCGACCTCGAGATCGGCGACGGCTGCGGGCAGCACGCCGGTCTGCTCGGTCCGCACCGCCTGGGCCGGATACGCAATCCGGACCGGGAAGATGCCGGTCACCTCGCGGTCCCGATCGAGGAGCGCGAGAGACGTGGGATCGAGGCGCGCAGAGAACCCGTTGACGACCTTCGTGTAGCGGTACTCGGGTGCGATCCGGGCCCCAACGGCCGCGAGCCGTGCGAGAAACTGCTCCTGCTGCGCAACGGCGGACGTCGTCCACTCGACCATCTGCTTCTCGGTCGCGTCGCCGCCGTTCGCGCGCACGCGCTCGGCCAGCGACGGCGGGGACAGCAGGACGACGAAGCGCTGAGCGGTGGAGACGGGCGCGCGGACCCCGAGGACGCCCTGCCAGTCGGCCTCGTCGATGGTTGTCGGCTGCTCCTGGGCGCGTGCCCCCACGGTCCCGAAGACCACGGCCGCGGCGACGGCCGCGGCAACGAGAGCCGGGACGCTAGGCGAGCGACGCGTACGCATCGAGCGCAAGGTAGCGGGGGTACGGAACGGCCTCGACGAACCGCGCGCAGGAGGCGATCATCGCGGCGTTGTCCGTACACAGCTCGAGCGGCGCGAAGCTGGCGTCGGGGAGGGCGCTGCGAAGCTCCGAGTTCGCGGCCACACCGCCGACCACCGCGAGCCGATCGTGGCCGGTCTGAGCGGCTTCCTCGAGGCGCCGCACGAGTGCCCTGACGATCGCGCGCTGGTACGAGGCCGCGAGATCGGCCTTCCGCCGCTCGACCTGCTCGTCACCGAGATCGCGCACGACGTACAGGAGCGCGGTCTTCAACCCGGAGAAGGAGAAGTCGAGTCCCGGAACGCGCGCGACCGGAAAGTTGAACGCGTCCGGATCTCCGTCGCGGGCGAGACGGTCGAGCGCGGCGCCGCCCGGGTAGCCGAGCCCGAGGAGGCGTGCGCCCTTGTCGAATGCCTCGCCCGCAGCGTCGTCGAGCGTCGTCCCGAGCCGCTCGGAGCGACCGCGCTCCCGCACGGAGAGGAGAAGCGTGTGTCCACCGCTTGCGAGCAGGCACGTGAACGGCGGCTCGAGCGGATCGGGCTCGAGGTAGAGCGAGGCGAGGTGACCCTCGAGGTGATCGACCGGGACGAGCGGCAGCTCGTGCCCCCACGCGATGGCCTTCGCGGCGGAGATCCCGACGAGGAGCGCGCCGACGAGGCCAGGGCCCTGCGTCACCGCCACTCGCTCGATGCGCTCGAGCGAGAGGTCGGCCGACTCGAGCGCCGCTCGAATAACCGGTCCGACGAGCTCGAGGTGCCGCCTCGAGGCCACCTCAGGCACGACTCCGCCGAAACGCGCGTGCAGGTCGGCCTGAGAGGAGACGATCGAGGAGAGGATCCGCCCGTCCTCCGAGACCACGGCGGCGGCGGTCTCGTCGCACGACGTCTCGATGCCGAGGATCACGACGCGCGCTCGGACGGAGCCGGCTCGCGCCACATGATGAGCGCGTCCTCGCGGTTGTCCGTGTAGTAGCCGCGCCGGATGCCGCGCGGCTCGAAGCCGAGCTGCTCGTACAGGCGGATCGCACCGGCATTCGAGACGCGCACTTCGAGCGTGTAGCCCCGGCGCGAGTCGGACTCCGTCACCTCGAAGAGCCGTCCGAGGAGCGCGGACGCGATTCCGCGGCGACGGTACGCGTCGGCGACGGCGACGTTCATCACGTGCCAGGCGTCGACGTAGCGCGAGACGAACGCGTACCCGACGAGAACGTCGTTCTCCGTGAAGGCGCCGAGCGCAAGCGAGCTGGGCTTGCGCAGCTCGGCGTCGAACATCGAGCGGGACCACGGTGTCCCGTACGACTCGCGCTCGATCGTCTCCACGAGGTCGAGGTCGCCGACCTCGAGCCGGCGCAGCTCGATCTTCACGCCAGCGAGGCCTCCGCGTCGGGCACGCGCACGTAGAGCGGCTCGATCGACTCCACGGGTCCGAAGCTCGTCGCGAGCGCCGCGTGCAGCCGGGCGTGCGGGAGGTGGCGCTCGTCGTCGTCCGGCGGGACGACCGCACCCATCCGCTCGAACGTGCTCCGGTACCGGATCGCGCCGCTCCCCACGCAGACCGTGCCGGAGTCGAGCGCGAGCTCGTCCGGCGCCGCCGCTCGCGGGCCCTCCACGAACACCTCCCGGCGGCGCGCGTCGATCACCGGGTAGACGCCCGGCTCGACCGTGGCGAGCGCGGCGAGCGTGGAGACGCCGGCGCCGGGGAGGTCGAGTGCCAACGCGAGCCCTCGGGCGACAGCAAGGCCGATGCGCGTGCTCGTGAAGCTGCCGGGGCCCGTCCCGACGACGAGCGCGTCCAGGCGCGACCTCGGGAAGCCCGCCTCGCCGAGCAGGGCATCGACGTCCTCGAGGAGGCTCCGTGCGACGCCCGCGCGCTCGCCGAGCACGGCCCCGTTCTCGAGCAGCGCGCTGGTCGCGACGTCGGTCGCCGTGTCGAACGCAAGGACGAGCATCAGTTCACGCCTTGTAGCAGCGTCTCCTCCGGCGAGGCGAGCACGATGCGGCGAGCGTCGCCGCCCTCGTGCGCGAGCCTGACAGCAAGGCGAGCGCTCGGCAGCACCCCCGCGCCCGCTTCCGGCCATTCGACGAACACGAGTCCGGCCTCGAAGTACGGCTCGAGGTCGGCCCACTCGGCGGGCGACACCGCCGTGAAGCGGTAGAGGTCGAGGTGCGAGAC
>JBKPLV010000114.1:0-3458 GCA_046731795.1 Actinomycetota bacterium
AAAGAGAAGGGCGACGTCGTCCGCCGCCCCTTCTCGAAGCTCCAGGCCTGGCTGATTGCCGTCAGTCCCCAGCCGGGAGTCGTTGTCGCTATCGGCAGCTCCCACGCATCTCTTGAGCGCCTCGGCGTCGATGCGATCGGCTCTTGCCGTTCGCGCGAGCGGAACGCGTGCTAGCGAGTTTCGCTCTTGCGCAGAACCGGGGCTCGCACCTGCGAGCCCCGGTCATGGCGCAGAGGAACAGGTAGCCGCCAAGCCCCGCTCACTCTGTCGCCGGCACGCTCCTCGTGGGAGGAACCGCATCGAATCCCCTCGCTGAGCTCACTCGAGCGGCCGCCGCATCGCTGCCCGTCGTGAGTGACCGTACTGTCGTCGATTCACACGCGGCGAGCGTCACCCAACGGCGCTTGACCGCTCCCCCGAGCGGTGTTGACCGCGTCGCTTGACTCCAGGTGGCTCGGCCTTCCTCCGCCCATGCTGGAATGCCGCGATGAGCCGGTTCCTCGAGCGCCTCGCGAGCGGCCCCCCGCTCGTGGGCGATGGCGGCATGGGCACGCTCGTCTCGAGCGCCGTTCCCCGCCTGCGCTGTCCCGAGGAGGCGAACGTCCGCGCACCCGAGAGCGTGCTCTCCCTCCACCTCGGGTTCATCCGCGCCGGCGCGGAGATCATCGAGACGAACACCTTCGGCGCGAATCGCCGGAAGCTCGCCGAGCACTACCTCGAGGACGAGCTCGCAGCCATCAACGAGGCGGCGGTGAAGCTCGCACGCGACGCACGCGAGGTCTCCGGGGCCGAGGTCTTCGTCGCGGGCTCGATCGGACCGCTGGGCGGTCCCGTGAAGGACCGCGACGCCGTCTTCGCGGAGCAGGCGCAGCTGCTCGAAGGTCGTGGTGTGGACCTCTTCATGATCGAGACCTTCTACGAGCTCGACGAATTGCTCGGCGCAATCGGTGCCGTACGCGGTGTCTCGTCACTCCCGGTCGTCGCGCTGCTCACCTTCGACGAGGACTCGCAGACGCTGGGCGGCGTCTCCGCGGAGCAGGCCGCGACGACGCTCGCGGAGCTCGACGTCGCCGCGATCGGCGCGAACCACGGTGTCGGCTTGCAGGCGGCGCTCCGAGCGATCGAGCGCATGGGCAACGGCGGCAAGCCGCTCGCCGCGCTCCCGAACGTCGGCCTCGCGAGCCTCGCCGGCGAGCGCGTCATCTTCCCGCACGCGACGCCGGAGTACTTCGCGGAATTCGCCGCGCACGCGCGGGAGCTGGGCGCGCGCATCATCGGCGGCTGCTGCGGTACGACGCCCGTCGAGATCGCGGCGATTCGTAACGCCGTCGACGAGGATCGAATCCCGCGCACACAGCTCGTCGTCCGCGAGCGCGAGATCGTCGTCTCGGCAGATGAGCCCGAGCGCGAGACCCTGCTCCAGCGCAAGCTCCGTGAGGGCGAGTTCGTCGTCTCGGTCGAGATCGACCCGCCACGCGGCGGGACCGCGCACGCGATGCTCGAGCTCGCGCGGACTCTGCAGGCGTCGGGGCACGTCGACGTCGTCGACGTCAACGACAACCCGCGAGCACGCGCGCGCATGAGCGGGCTCATGGCGTCGGCGACCATCGAGCGAGTCGTCGGCCTGGAGACGATCCCGCATCTCACACCCCGCGACGCCTCGATCTCGGGACTCGAGTCGATGCTGCTCGGCGCCCACGCGGAGGGAATCCGCAACGTCCTCGCCGTCACAGGCGATCCGCCCGAGGCCGGCGACTATCCGGGAGCGCGCGGTGTGTACGAGGTCGACTCGATCGGCCTCTCCCAGGTCATCTCGCGCATGAACGCCGGCGAGGACTACAACGGCCGCGAGATCGACGCGCCGACGTCGTTCTTCCTCGGCGTCGCCGTGAACCCCGCGGCCGACGACCTCGACTACGAGCTGGAGCGCTTCGAGCGGAAGCTGGAAGCGGGCGCGCAGTTCGCGATGACGCAGGTGCTGTTCGACCTCTCCTACCTCGAGACGTTCCTCGAGCGCCTCGGCGGCTCGTGCCCGATCCCGCTGCTCGTCGGGATCTTCTACGTGCGCAGCTACCAGCTCGCGCTCCGCCTCCACAACGAGGTGCCGGGCATCGTGGTGCCCGAGCACGTGCAGCAGCGTCTGTCGACGGCGGGGCCGGCAGCGGCGGAGACCGGTCTCGAGATCGCGCGCGAGCTGCTCGAGGCCTCACGCGAGCTGGCGGCAGGCGTCTACGTCATACCGCCGTTCCGCCAGCCGGCCGCCGCGCTCGACCTCTTCTAGGACGTGCAGTCGGTCGTGCCGACTGGCTTCGGCCCAACCTTGGCGAGCAGGTTGCGAACGAGGTCGGAGGGGATGCCGTAGCCGCCCGTCTCGCGGGGCCGCCGCGCGAACACCGTGGTCCGGACGTGGCCCTGTGTGTCGATGCCCGGGCCGCCGGAGCTTCCCGGCTGGACCGCTCCGCGGATCGTCGTCATCTGCCGCTGGACGGGGCCGCGCCCGTACGCGTCGCGGCTGATCACGTCGGCGGTTCCACCGAGTCGCGCCGGCGTGCGCGTCAACGGCCCGTTCTGCGGGTAACCGACGAGCGCGACCGGGACGCTCCGCTCCGGCGACGCGATCGCGAGCGGTCGAGCACGAAGGCCCTGCACCCTGAGCACGGCGAGGTCGTTCGTCGTGTCGAACGCGACCACAGTCGACGCGAACGAGTCGCCGTCCAGCAGGTCGACCCGCGGGGCCTCGATCCCCGCAACGACGTGAGCGTTCGTCACGACGAGGCCCGCCCGCGCGACCCAGCCCGAGCCTTCGACGCCGAGCCCGCAGGCGATCCCCGTCACCCGAACCACACTGTTCGAGGCGCGGCGCACGTCCGGATCGCGCGCGATGCCCTTCTCCGGTGGTGCGACGATCGCCGGCGGGCCGAGGAAGACGCCGATCGGGTCCACGCGCTCGAGCTCCTCGAGGAGGCGCTCAGGCGGCACGACGTCGTTGATCTCGGACAGGATCAGCGACCGCTGGACCGAGTGGCGGAGATCGGTCTCGCCTGGCAGGTACAGGAGCACAGCCCCGATCGCCCAGCAGAGGAAGAGGCCTGCGACGAGCCCGAGCACGAGGCCCGCGAGCCGGTCGAGGAAGTGCATGCCCGGAATCACGCCGATGCTCGTACGCAGCGCCCCTGCGAGCAGCGCCGCGAGCCCGCGCATGAGCATCCCGCAGAGGATGGCGCCACCGAGTGCGACGACCGGGATGTACGGCGAGCCGTCGCTCAGGATCAGCGGGGCGATGCGCGCGCCGACGTACGCGCCGACCGCGAAGCCCGCGAGCGAGAAGGCTCCCCGGAGGAACCCGGTCGAGATCCCGTAGAACGCCGAGATCGCGACGACGACGATGACGACCCAGTCGGCGCTGGACACGTGTGTGACCTACGTTCCCCGACCTCCGATCCCTGCAGACCTCGCAG
>JBKPLV010000115.1:0-6134 GCA_046731795.1 Actinomycetota bacterium
CAGGAACCGCGAAGTGCCGCGTCTCGGTGACGCGCTCGATGCGCGGCTGCTTGTCCGGCCCGATTCCGACCGGACCGATGCGCACCGTGACGTGGGCAGTCTGACGCGACCCGCGCTTCGGGCACCAGTCGGTACGCGAGAGGATGATCTTCGCGAATCCGGGCTCGTCCTTCGACACGTCGTACCGCGTATATGCGGCGCGCGCGATGTCCGGCTCATCCGTCGTACCAACCATCCAGCCATCGGTCTGCATGCCCACGAGGGCGTCCTGCAGCTTCAAGGGGCGGCCGTCGATGCGATACACCACGTCGTCCTTCCGGCGCAGGACGATCGGCGCCTGCAGCCTGACGCCGTTCACCGCGAGCGCATACTTCGTCTCGGGGTTCGGGGTGAGCGTGCCGTCGACGGCGTTCAGGTCCGGCGTGAGAATTGGGCCGCCTACGTGCTGCGCGCTCCCGTCCAGCGACCAGATCTTCTTCACCGCCGGGTTGAAGAATTCCGTCAGCCAGAGGTCGGTCGGCGTTCCCGGTATCTGCTGTCCGAGCACGACTACAGAAGCGCCGCCCGTCGCCTGCTGTAGCCAGTCGTAAGGCCTCGGATAGCCGGTCTGGGTGAATTCCGAGAAGTCGCGCTCCCCCGCGGCGGCGTAGACCTGCCCCGTCAGGCCCCACGCGACGACCGCGACTGCAGCACTCGCGGCAACAGCCCGGAAGCCGACCGAGCGGGCACGGAGCACCTTCAACGCGACGACGACGACGAGCGCGACGACGCAGGCGCCGATCAGCACCCCCTGGATGACTCCCTCCGGCCATCCGAGCTTCCGATTCGCGAATGCGGCGATCGAGAGGCCGTGCGCCTCGTAGTACGGGTAGGTGTTCAGGTGCAGCGGCGTCGCCGCGACGACGTAGATCGTGAAGATCGCCGTTCCCGCGATCGCCCACGTGCGGCCGATCCCACGCGCGATGGCGAGGGCTGTAGCGGCGAAGAGGAGCGGGCACAGGTAGATGAGGTTCCGCTCGACCACGAAGGTTCCGAAGACCGTCGAGATGTACGCGCCCTTCACGCCCGCGTAGGCGAGGAACACTGCGAGCGCCGCGACGCTCGTGATCACGAAGGCTCGTGTGCGCGGATCCCGTTCCTCCCCCTTCGGCCGCGCGAGTGCCGAGACGCCTGCGATCACCGGGAGGACGCCGAGCCCGATCGCCAGCGCCCCGATCGCCCAGGTCGCATGGTCGACGATGCGTCCCTTGTAGAGGAGCATGGTGTTCCGCCAGGCCGTCGAGAGGTGCCCCATGAGCGCTGCGAAGGCGAGCGCGACGCCGATCGCCACCGTGATCCCGCCGACCCAGTCCCAACGACTCCACTCGGTCCGCCAGCGGCGTCCGGCAGAAGAGTCCCAGGCCAGCCAGAGCAGGCCGAGCGCCAGCACCATCACGAGGATCGCGAGCTGGGTGCGCGTCAGCGCCCCGACCACGCACAGCGCCGCGGCGACGGCGAGGCGACCACGCGTCGGGCGTTCGAGCGAGCGTGCGATCAGCCAGAGCGCCGTGGTCGCGATCGGATAGGCGAGCGGCTCCTCCACGAGGATCGGCGAGTACGCCAGCGCCGGAACTGCGACGGTGGCTGCTGCAGCCCCGAGGGCGTACCACTTGGGCACGACCATGCGCGCGAGCCCGTACGCGGGGAAGATCGTCGCCGTCATCGCAAGCACGAGGATCTGCTTTGCCGTCGCGAACGACTCGCTCGCGGAGCTGAGCCACCAGACCGGCGCGAGCACGTACGCCACGAGCGACGCGAGGCTGTCGTAGGGGACG
Organism: Actinomycetota bacterium; assembly: GCA_046731795.1. Classification (GTDB taxonomy): domain Bacteria; phylum Actinomycetota; class Thermoleophilia; order Gaiellales; family Gaiellaceae; genus GMQP-bins7. The sequence continues at coordinate 1,815 of JBKPLV010000115.1, forward strand.
CCTCGGCGGGCCGGCTCGCCGGTGTCGGCGATCGCGCGGGCGAGCTGCGTGAGCTCCAGCTCGTCCGTGAAGATCGTCGGCACGGGACGCCGCGAGGCCTGCCACGCGTACAGCGCGGCGAGCCCGAAGTAGAGCGCGAGCAGCGGCACTGCCGACAGGAAGCGCGCGAGGAAGTCCGGACGGGGCTGCTGCCCGCCCGCGTTCGTCCCCGCGCTCGTCACGTCTGGGCTGCCTCGAGCCGCTCGGCGGCAGTGGGGGAGAGCTCGACGTGACGCCGCACGAGCCGGCAGGGGATCGCGGCGGCCTCCGCCGCGTGCAGCACGTGCTCGAGCCGCTCGTGCGAGGCCGCAGGAATGCTCACGAGCACCTCGTCTGCGCGCGTGTTCGCGATCGCGCGCTCAGCCTCGTCCAGGCTCCCGACCACGCGGATGCCGACGATGCGGCGGCGGCGTACGCGCGGGTTGTCGTCGAGGAAGCCGACGACGCGTGACTCGCGATCCTCACGAAGCTCACGTGCGAGCCCGCGACCGGTGCGACCGGCCCCGACGATGAGAACGCGTCTACGCTCTGCCCACAAACCTACGGTCTCCGGCAGCAGCCTGAGCGTGAGCCGTGACGCCCCGACGAGCACGGTGCACAGGATCGCGTCGACGGCGAAGATCTCCGCTGCTGGGAAGGAGCCGATGGGCCGGAGCGCGATGAGGATGAGGAACGCCGCGATCGCGGAGCCGAAGCAGCCGACCGCGATCGGGACGACGTCGCGAGCGGTGGCGAAGCGCCACACGCGCCGATACACGCCGAGCGCGACGAAGAAGACGTACCGCGAACCGAGCAGGACCGGCAGCGCCGACAGGTAGACCGAGCGCTCGTACGTCGTCCCGCTGCCGTCCACGGCGAGGACGTATGCCGCGAGGAACGAAGCGCAGATGAGCACGAAGTCGGCGAGCACTTCCACCAGCCGCCGCGGCTCGAAGATCAGCGCACGCCAGAGCGACGGCTCAGGCCCTTCGATCCCGCGCCGCGAGCGCTCCTCGAGGTCGCTCAGGAAGCTCCCGAACTGGACGAGGACGACGAACGTGACGAGCACCCCGACCGCCGTGAGGCGTCCGTTGTCGAGCACGTTGTACGCGAGCGCGGTCGCGCCGATGGCCGAGGCGACGATCGCGAGCAGCAAGACGGCCTTCGTCTCCGACAGGCCGTAGTACACGAGGCGGTGGGAGCTGTGGTCGCGTCCACCTTGAGTGACCGGGCGCTTCTCGACGAGGCGCGCGATGGTGACCAGCGTCGTGTCGAGGATCGGGATCGCGAGGACGAGAAGCGGCAGGAGGATCGTCGCGGCGGTCGTCCCGGCGACCGTCCAGCTCGCCGCGAGCGCCAGTGATGCAAGCCCGAAGCCGATCACCAGGCTCCCGGAGTCGCCCATGAAGACGGCCGCGCCGCGTTGCGGGCGCAGGTTGAAGGGGAGGAACCCCGCGCAGGCGAAGCCGAGCGCCAGGGCCAGTGCGAGGACGGTCTCGTTCTCGTGCTCCGTGAGCGCGTCGATGGCGAAGTACGCGCACGACACGATCGCCAGCGTTGCCGCGAGGCCGTCCATGTTGTCGAGCAGGTTGAACGCGTTCGTGATCCCCACGAGCCAGAGGAGCCCGATCGCCCACGCGAGGACGTCGTTGCCCACGACCTCGACGTTGAGGCCGCTCGCGAGCACGACGATCGCCGCTGCGATCTGCGCGCCGAGCTTCGCGATCGGGCTGAGATGCCAGAGGTCGTCGACGAGCCCGGCCACGAACACGATCGCGACCCCTGCGAGGATGCCTCCCAGCTCTCCGCTCCAGTCGATGATTCCGGCTGCAAGCGCGACCGCGATACCCGCGACGAAGCCGGCGAAGATCCCGACGCCGCCGAAGAGAGGTGTCGGCTGCTTGTGCCAGCGCTCCCCCGTGGGCACGGCGACGAGACGCGCGCCGACGGACGAGCGGAGGAGGAGCCAGAGGACCGCAGAGGACACGGCGACCGCAGCGATCGCGACGAACGCATTCACAACCGGGAAAGGGTAATCGAGCGTCCCGTCGCCCTAGACTCACCGCGTGTCCGTTTACGCCGACGTAATTCGCTACCGCGAGCTGTTCGGGAGCCTCTTCAGGCGCGACATTCGCGCCAAGTACCGCGGCTCCGTCCTCGGGCTCGGCTGGTCGCTCCTGCACCCGCTCGTGCTCATGCTCGTGTACCTGCTCGTCTTCTCGGTGCTGTGGCGCGTGACCGAGGTCGGCAGCGACGACTACTGGCTCTTCCTCCTCTGTGGCCTCCCCGCGTGGGTGTTCTTCGCCACCGCGTCGCAGGCCGCGTCGCGGAGCCTCCTCGAGAACGCGAACCTCATCCGCAAGGTGCGCTTCCCGCGCCAGCTCGTGCCGCTCTCGATCGTCGGGACGAACCTCGTCTCGTTCGCGGTCATGCTCGGAGTCGTCGTCGTTCTCAGCTTGTGGCGCCTCCCGGAGTCGCGCGACACCGTGTGGCTCGCGCTGCCGCTGGGCGCGCTGTTCGCCTGCATCGTCGCCGGCTTCGCGCTTGCGGTCGCCTCACTGAACGCTCTCTATCGCGACGTCGAGCACCTGCTGCAGGCGCTACTCCTGCCGTGGTTCTTCCTGACGCCGATCCTCTACAGCATCAATGACCTGCCCGGCGTCGACGACTACCCGGCCGCCGACTTCTTCCTGCACTGGGTCAACTTCCTGACCCCGCCGGTGGAGGCGATGCGGGCGGCGATCTTCTACGGCGACCTCCCCGGGGCGGCGGACACGATCTACACAGCTGCCGCCGCGGTCGTCGCGCTCGTCGTCGGCGGTTGGATCTTCAGCCGCTCCGACGACCGGATCGCGACCGAAGTCTGACGACGGCACGACCTTCGAACAGCCCGTCGGCCACGGGCGCCGAGGGGAGGCCGAGGTGCGAGCCGGGCTCGACGCCGTCCAGGAGCGACGGAAGCAGGAGCGGCTCGCTGAAGCGCGGGTTGCGCCCGCCGCCGGGCGCCCACGCTCGGAGCTCGCGGCGATCGGCTCGCGACTCGGCATCGATCGCGCCTCCGATTGCGCCGTATCCCTCGGCGTGCGCGTCGAGTACGAGCCGGGCCCAGTCGGCGGCCGGGATCGCGCCCGGCACGAGGTGCGCAACCGCGACCGCGTCCTCGCTGACGACTGGCTCGTCCTGCGCGGCGAGCGCGGCTTCCACCTCGGGATCCGCCCCGCCGTGCACGCGGACGGCAAGCCGCCGCTCCTCGATGCGCGGACGCACCTCGACAGGGAGCTCGAGCGGCGACGAGCCGACCTCCTGGAACCAGAAGCGGAACTCCTCGACGAGGTCGAACGCGAGCCGATAGCGACCCGGAGGTCTCGGCGCGGCCAGGGCCACCTCGAGCTCGACCCGCTCTCCCGGCTGCACGATCCTCGGAAACGCCGTGCGAGTGCCGTCCCACACGATCGGGTTGCCGAGCGGGTCAAGCCAGTGGTACGCGAGTTGCACGCCCTCGCGACCGCGTGACCGCCAGGGCGCGGAGCCCGCGTTCTCGAGCAGGACCCGTGCGACGGTCGTGACGCCGGCGCGTTGCTCGGCGAGCTCGTAGCCGAGCCAGCGAACGGCCAGCGGCCCCACCGGAACGGGATGCTCGCCGACTCGCTCCATCGTCCGGCGTACTCTAGGTTCCGTGCAAACGGGCGAGATCGCGGTCGAGGGCGTCGCGCGCCGCTTCCGCGTCCACACGCGCGAGGCGCGGACGCTCAAGGATCTCTTCGTCCAGCGTGGGAAGACCGAGGCGACCGACGTCTGGGCGCTACGGGACGTCTCAGTGGAGGTCGGCCGAGGCGAGGCTGTCGGGCTCATCGGCAGGAACGGGTCCGGCAAGACGACGCTGCTGAGGCTGATCGCGGGGATCATCAAGCCGACGGCCGGTCGCATCCGTACCGAGGGCAGGATCGGCTCGCTGCTCGAGCTGGGCGCAGGCTTCCACATGGACTTCACCGGCCGCGAGAACGTCTTCCTGAACGGCGCGATCCAAGGCCTGCCGCGTGCCGAGATCCGGCGCCGCTTCGACGAGATCGTCGCCTTCGCAGAGCTCGAGAACGCGATCGATCGCCCGGTTCGGACGTATTCGTCGGGCATGACGATGCGGCTCGGGTTTGCGATCGCGGCCTTCCTGGACGCCGACATCTTGCTCCTCGACGAGGTCTTCGCCGTCGGCGACGAGGCGTTCCAGCGGAAGTGCTTCGGCCGCATCTTCGCCTTCAAGGAGAGAGGCGGCACGATCGTCTTCGTCTCGCATGACGCCTCCGC
>JBKPLV010000116.1:0-2950 GCA_046731795.1 Actinomycetota bacterium
AGCGGGTCGGCCTCGAGCCAGCCGGTCGCGAGGATGACGATCGCCGCGGCGACCACGCCGAACGAGCCGAGGAGATCGGCGAGCACGTGGCGGAACGCGGCGTCGACGTTGAGGCTCTCGGCCCGCGAGCGATAGAGCACCGCGCCGGCACCGACATTGACGGCGATCCCGAGCACGGCGATGGCGAGCATCCAGCCTCCGAGCACGTCGGGAGGATCCGAGAGCCGCTGCGCCGCGGCGACGAAGATCCAGATCGAGAGCGCCACCAGCAAGACGCCGTTCGCGAGCGCCGCCAGGACCTCCGCCCGCTTGAAGCCGAAGCTTCGTCCAGGCGTGGCCGGGCGGGTCGCGAGCCATGCGGCGACCAGTGCAAGCGCGAGTGCCAGGTTGTCGGAGAGCATGTGGACGGCATCGGCGAGGAGCGCCAGGCTCCCGGTGTAGAGGCCTCCGATCACCTCGACCACCGTGTAGCTCGCGGTCAGGCCGAGAGCGATCGCGAGCGCGCGGCTGCTCCCTTCGCGTTGGTGCGCGTGGTGGTGGGCCACGCCCACGTTCTAGCGCGTTACGCGGGCGATGGCGGTCGAGGAGGAGCCGGCATGGACCGGCGGCGGCGCGAGGTTCGTGAGGATCGCGGCCGCGAGCAACACTGCGAACGCAACGGTCGCCTCGCCGACGAGGCTGGGGCCAACGTCGGGCTCGTCACCCCGCTCGAGGCGCGGGCGGACGAAGAGGTGGTGCACCGCGCCGAACGTGAGCCCGAATCCGACGAGCACGCTCTTGAGCACGAGGAAGCGTCCGTACTCCGTCGTCCAGAGGTCGCTCAGCGCGGGGAGCCGGACGATCGCGAGGTAGGCGCCTGCGAGGACCATCACGGCGACGAGCGCGATCGCCAGCCTCGCGAAGCGCAGGAATACCTCGCGTCTCAGCGACGGCGCGAGCGGCCAGACGAGGAAGGCGAGGGACGCCACGCCGCCGACCCAGATCGATGCGGCCACGAGATGCAGCCAGTCCGCGAGCTCCGCGAGCGGCCCGGCATTCGGCTCGGTCGCCTGATGCCCGGACAGCGACAGCCCGGAGACGAGGACGAGTGACAGGGCGAGCGCGGGCCAGCGCAACTCGAGGCGGTCCATCACCCACGCGACGAGGAGCAGCGCGGCGACGACGCCGAATCCGAGCGTCATCACCAGGAAGGCGATCCCGAAGCGCGTCTTCTCCGCGAACGGCTGCAGGTCGGCGTACGGGAGGTCGGCGATCGGAACCTGGAGCGCGTTCGAGGCACGGAGCACGAACGCGCCGATCCCGATGTCGATCACGAGGAACGCCGCGACGACGCCGAGACCGTGGAAGCATCGCTCGACGCGCTCCGGCACCGGGCCACGGATGAGCGCGAGCCGCACGACGAGCGGGCCGATGAGCAGGGCGAGCGCGCCGAAGACCCCCCAGCGCGCGAGATCGTCGCGCCACGTCGTCCCCGATGCACCGACCGCGCCGGTCGGCTCCGGCGCTGCAACACCGACGCCGAAGGTGAACACGCCGGCTGGCGAGTGGCCGTCCTCCCCGACCACGCGCCAGCGCACGGTGTAGCCCTTCCCGTCGACGAGGCCCGAGACGGGGGCCACCACGACGTGGCGTCCGTCCTCCGTTCGCGCCGGTCCGGAGACCAGCGTGCCGTCGGGAGCCAGCACCCGAATCGCATTCGCCGAGATGGTCACCGGCCCGTTGAAGGTGAGCCGAACCTCGGTGGGAGGCTGGTCCACCCTCGACTGCGTGACGGGCTTGGACTTCACGAGGTTCACGTGGGCGGAGGCTGCTGCCGGAACCAGGAGGGCCACGAGCGCTCCCGCGAGCAGGATCCGCCAAAACCTCACGGTGCGCCGAACCGGCCGAAGATCGGGGCGGCGTCACGATCCGCGAACAGCATGACCGCGAGCAGCACGAAGGTCAGCGCGAAGCCGGCGCGCCACACCACCTGGCGCGGCTTGATCGCCTGGGCGAGCGGGAAGAGCGAGAAGAGGACGAGCGTCCAGCCGATCAGGTGGTGGAGGAAGGCCGCCCGCGAGTAGAGCCACGGATTCGCCTCATGGACGAGAAAGGCGACTCCCGAGACGAAGAGGGCGAAGGCGGGGACGAGCGACCAGGCGGAGCTGCGGAGCTTCCCGCGCACGACCGCGAGCTGGACGGCGCCGGCGGCGAGCGCCGCCTGCGCCCAAATCGCGTGCGCAAACAGGTGCATCGTCGAGAACGTGGAGAAGATGGTGATGAGCCAGAGCAGCACGCTCGACACGATCACGAGCGACGGGAACAGGTACGCGCGCCACCTGCGCCGGTTGAAGACCTCCGGGCCGACGATCAGCTCGGAGATGAGCACGAGGCCGAAGAAGAGCGCGACGGCCGCGGCGAGCCAGTGCGCGGTCTCAGCTCTGGGGATCGGGATCATGCCGTCCTACTGCCTCGAGATCGTCGACGAGGCCGGGCGCGACCAGGAAGGTGAACGCGAGCCCGACCAAGATCACGAGCAGCGGCCCCTGGAAGAGGTAGTCGTACACGTTGTGGCCGCGATCGAGGATCATGATGCGGTACGGCTGCGCGACGCCCCAGACGAGGCCACCGACGATGGTCAGCGGGCCGAGAAGCTGGACGGCGAGCGCGCGCCAGGGCCTGCGCGCGACGCCCTGCCGACCCTCCCTCGGGATACTGGTTGCGATCTCTGAGCTCACCCAGACCTCCTGTGCAGGGGAGTCTTGCTCGAACTGCGACGTGCGTGCAACCTCGATAGAACGCCGGCCGCAGTGAAGAATCGCTTCATCGCCGACACGTTTCCTCGTAACGACGATTGCTTCAGAGTCATGCCATGTCGCGGGTGATCGGCGTCGTCACCGCCGCCGCGATCGCGGCCGCGCTCGGCGTGGTCGCGCTCGCGTTGGATTCGGCGAACGGACTCCCGACCTAC
>JBKPLV010000117.1:0-5463 GCA_046731795.1 Actinomycetota bacterium
GTGGGACACGGGGCGCCTGGAGGACGGACTGGAGCGGATGGAGCGCTCCTACCAGGCGCTTGCCGAAGAAGAGCCCGATGCCGATCTGGCCCAACTTGCCGCGGAGCTCGGCAGGTTCCTGTTCTTCGCCGGCCGGCATGAGCTCGCGCTTCCGAGACTCGAGACCGCCCTCGAGCTGGCCGAGGTGCTCAACCTTCCGGAGACGTTCTCGCAGGCCCTCAATACGAAAGGGGTTCTCCTGTTCTCGCGCGGACGGATGCTCGAGGGGGTCGGACTGCTCCGACACGCCCTCCAGGTCGCGCTCGAGCACGACAAGCCAACAGCGGCGCTCCGGGCCTACTTCAACCTGTCCGACATGCTCAGCCAGTCCGATCGCTACGAGGAAGCCGAGGCATGCGCCCGCGACGGCCTCGCATTTGCGCGACGGGTCGGCAACCGGTACCAGGAGATGCTGTTCCTCGGACAGACGTACGCGCTGTTCGCGCTCGGGAAGTGGGACGACGTGCGCTCGTTCGCTGCGAGCCTCCCCGATGACATTCACATCGCTCGGGGAGCCTTCACGACCGTCGGGAGCCTCGTCGTAACGGTCGCGGCCCACCAGGGACATCTGGACGAGGCCGAGCACTGGGTGTCGACGCTCCACGAGTTCAGTACCTCGGCGGATGCGCAGGAGCGCGCAGCCCACGCAACGGGGGCGTCACGGCTCCTTCTCGCCCAGGGACGGGCCGCCGAGGCCCTCGACACGGCTCGGATCGCTCTCGCGACGCGCGATGAAATGGGCATCACGCAGGAGTACTGGAAGGAGCCGTACGTGACGGCTCTCGAGGCGGCCCTCGAACTCGGTGACACCGCAACCGCGAAGGAGCTTCTCGACGAGATCGACTCGCTCCCGCCGGGCCGCCGGACGCAATTCTTCCAGGCACAGATGCTCCGCATCCGTGCACGGATCGCCGCACTCGCCTCGGACGTGGACGCCGAGCGCCTCTTCAAGGGCGCCGCGGGTCTCTTCCGCGAGCTTGCCATGCCCTTCTATCTCGCCGTGACACAACTCGAGCACGCGGAATGGCTGACCGCACAAGGTCGTCCTGACGAGGCAGGGCCGCTCGTCACCGAAGCGCGCGAGACCTTCGAGCGACTCGAGGCGACCCCCTGGTCCGAGCGCCTGGACGCACTCGCCCCGCGAGGCGCGACCGCCGCCGTACCGGCCTAGCGTTCTCCACACCGACACCGCCCGCCGGTTGGGAACCGGCTCACGCGGGTACGCCCGCGATTAGTCTCCATGAGCGTGGTGGGAAGGACGCGGGTGATACGCGCCGCGTGGATCGCGGCATCTGTTGGCGCGCTCTGCGGCGTTCTCCTCTGGACGCTCCTGAACCTCACTCCTCTGCGCTCGTCCCGGCTCGGACCGTTCGCCCGCGGGTTCGTCACGCCCGCTGCAGCGCTCGCAGCCACCCGGCGCGAGCATCCGAGCGCGAGCTGGCCGATGTTCGGTGGATCGCCCTCGCATGTGCGCTTCGCGCCCTCGTCGTTGCGGCCACCGTTCCGAATCGTCCAGTCGATTCCGGGCAAGAGCCTGATCGAGATGCCGCCGGCGGTCGCCCAGGGGCGCGTGGTCTTCGGAACGCACGATGGAACGGTGATAGCGGCACGCACGAGCGACGGAGCCATGGTCTGGTCGACGGACCTGCACGGCTGCATCGCCTCGTCGCCGGCCGTGCGGGCCGGGATCGTCTACATCGGCTGGGCCGGCCCCGCGCCGTGCGGGAAACGCAAGGACGGCAGCGGCGGGATCGTGGCACTCGGCCTCCAGAGTGGGAGGATCCTCTGGCGCTTCGGCGCCGGAAACGTCGAGGCGAGCCCGGCCGTCGTCGCGGACAGGCTCTTCTTCGCCGCCTTCCGGAACCGGAGAGAGTCTCGCGTGTACGCACTGAAGCTCGGGCCGGGCAGACACGTCGTGTGGAGCTACGGCCTCGGTACCAAGGTCGCGTCGAGCCCGGCGCTCCTCGGGCGGCGGCTCTACGTCGCGGCCTACGACCGAAGCGTGTACGGCTTCGACGGGTGGACCGGCCGGCTGAAGTGGCGTACGAGCGCGTTCGCCGACGACGCCGAGACACGCGTCCTGCTCAACCTCCGCAGCCTGGTGCGCCGGCGCTCCTGGTCGGAGGGCGGGTACTACGCGACGCCTGCCGTGGCATATCGCCGCCTGTATGTCGGAGTCATCGACGGCGTCTTCTCCGCCTTCGACATCGAAACGGGAGAGCATCGCTGGAGCCACAAGCTCTCGGGCTCGATCTACGGCTCCGCGGCACTCTGGAACGAGACCGCGTACGTGGGCACGACGGCTGGCACGTTCTACGCGCTCTCCGCCCTCACCGGCCGGACGCGTTGGCAGGTGGACCTGGGCGGAAAGATCCTCGGCTCCCCGACGGTGACCAACGGGCGCGTCTACATCTCGACGACGAACCGCGAGACGTTCGCGCTCGACGCGGTGACGGGAGAGATCCAGTGGAGCTACTGGGACGGGTACTACTCGCCGCTCGTCGTCGACGGCGACCGCGGCTTCCTCGTGGGCAAGGGTCGCGTCTACCTCATCGAGAACGCCGCACCGGTGGGCGCCTCTCGCGGCACCCGGCCAGCCTGAGCATCCGGGCTTCGGCCTAGCCTCCGTACGTGCCCCGCCGCGGATCTCCGTTCGACCGCTTCGCGCACCATGTGGCCCGTCTCGCCGGGCATCCGGGCACCTTCGCCGCTGCGGTCGCACTCATCGCCCTTTGGCTCGTGAGCGGGCCGATCTTCGGCTTCAGCAACACCTGGCAGCTCGTGATCAACACGGCGACGACGATCGTCACGTTCCTCATGGTCTTCGTCATCCAGGACACGCAGAACCGCGACGGGGAGGCGATCCAGATCAAGCTCGACGAGCTCATCCGCGCGATCGACGGCGCGCACAACAGCCTGCTCGACCTCGAGGAGCTGACCGAAGGCGAGCTCGACAAGATCCGCAAGACCTACCTCGTCCTAGCCGAGGAGGCCCGCGCCGAGATCCGCGGCGAGGCGGACTGACTCAGGCGGCGGCGGCCGCCGGCTCGGCGAGCACCGTGCGCAGGAACTGGCCGGTCGCGGACTCCTCGACCTCGGCCACATCCTCGGGCGTCCCTGTCGCGATCACCTCGCCCCCGTCGTCGCCGCCCTCCGGACCCAGGTCGACGATCCAGTCCGCCTGCTTGATCACGTCGAGGTTGTGCTCGATCACGAGCACCGTGTTGCCCGCGTCCACGAGCCGCTGGAGCACCTCGAGCAGCTTCTCGATGTCGGCGAAGTGGAGGCCGGTCGTTGGCTCGTCGAGGATGTACAGCGTCCGTCCCGTCGCCACCTTCGACAGCTCGGCGGCGAGCTTCACACGCTGCGCCTCGCCCCCCGACAGCGTCGTCGCCGGCTGTCCGAGCTTCACGTAGTCGAGACCCACGTCGTGCAGGGTCTGCAGCCGGCGCCGGATCTTCGGGATCTTCGCGAAGAACGCGAGCGCCTCCTCGACCGACATCTCGAGCACGTCCGCGATCGACTTCCCCTTGAAGCGCACCTCGAGCGTCTCGCGGTTGTAGCGCTTCCCGTGGCAGGTCTCGCACGGCACGTAGACGTCCGGGAGGAAGTGCATCTCGATCTTGATCGTCCCGTCTCCCTTGCACGCCTCGCAGCGGCCGCCGCGGACGTTGAAGGAGAAGCGGCCCGGCTTGTAGCCGCGCACCTTCGCCTCCGGCGTGAGTGAATACAGCTCGCGCACGTGCGTGAAGAGATCCGTGTACGTCGCCGGGTTCGAGCGCGGGGTGCGCCCGATCGGGGTCTGGTCGATGTCGATGACCTTGTCGAAGCAGTCGATGCCCTCGACGGAGTCGTGATCGCCCGGCTTCGTGCGCATCTTGTTGAGCCGGTTGGCGAGCGCCTTGTAGAGGATCTCGTTCACGAGGGTCGACTTCCCGGAGCCGGACACGCCCGTGACGGCGATGAATCGCCCCACCGGGAACTCGACGTCGATGCCCTTGAGGTTGTGCATCGCCGCGCCGCGCACCGCGAACCAGCCGCGATCGTCGTCGCTCCGCCTGGGCGGCACGAGAATCCGCCGCTTCCCGCTCAGGAACTGGCCCGTGATCGAGCCGGGCGTCGTGGCGACGTCCTCGGCCGTCCCGTCGGCCACGATCTCTCCCCCGTGCTCGCCTGCTCCCGGGCCGAGGTCGACGACCCAGTCGGCCGAGCGCATCATCTGCTCGTCGTGCTCGACGACGAGCACGGTGTTGCCGACGTCGCGGAGACGCTCCAGGGTCGTGATGAGCCGTCCGTTGTCGCGCTGGTGGAGCCCGATCGACGGCTCGTCGAGGATGTACAGCACGCCGACGAGCTGCGAGCCGATCTGCGTCGCGAGTCTGAGGCGCTGCGCTTCCCCGCCGGAAAGGGTCTTGGCCGCCCGGTCGAGCTGCAGGTAGCCGACGCCGACGTTTTCCAGAAACATCAGCCGCTCGCGCACTTCCTTGAGGATGCGGCGGCCGATGAGCTCTTCCGTCCTCGTCAGCTCGAGCTCGTCCACGAACTGCAGCGCCCGAGCGACGGACATCTGCGTGAAGCCGTGGATCGAGAGGCCCCCAATGGTGACGGCGAGCACCTCGGGCTTGAGCCGGGCGCCCTTGCACTGCGGGCATGGCCGGAAGCTCATGTACTCCTCGATCCGGTCGCGTGCCTGCGACGAGTCCGTCTCCCGGTAGCGGCGCTGGAGGTTGTCGAGGAGCCCCTCGAACGCCATCGTGTACTGGCGCTTGCGGCCCATGCGGTTGCGGTATGTGACGAAGATCTTCTCCCCGCCCGTCCCGTGCAGGAAGCGATCCTGCTGCTCGGTCGTGAGCTCGCGCCACGGGACGTCGAGCGGGATCTCGTAGCGGTCGGCGATCGCCTCGATCACCGAGTCGTAGAAACTCTGGCTCCCGATCGTCCACGGGACGAGCGCGCCCTCCTCGATCGAGAGAGAGGTGTCCGGGACGAGCAGGTCAGGGTCGATCTCGAGCTGGGCGCCGAGGCCGGTGCAGCGCGGACACGCGCCGTGCGGCGAGTTGAAGGAGAAGATGCGCGGCTCGAGCTCGGCGAGCGATACGCCGTGGTCCGGGCAGGCGAAGTTCTCGGAGAAGGTCATCGCCTCTCCATCGATCACGTCCACGACGACGAGGCCCTCGGCGAGCGCCGTCGCGGTCTCGACCGACTGCGTCAGGCGCTGCCGCAGGTCCGCCTTCATCACGAGCCGGTCGACGACGACCTCGATCGTGTGCTTGAACTTCTTGTCAAGGACGATGTCCTCCTCGAGCAAGCGCTGCTCGCCGTCCACCTTCACGCGCGTGAAGCCGTCGCGGCGCAGCTCCTCGAGCACGTCCTTGTACTCGCCCTTGCGATCGCGAACGACGGGGGCGTTGACCGTGAAGCGCG
>JBKPLV010000118.1:0-3124 GCA_046731795.1 Actinomycetota bacterium
GGGTCCAGAACGAGCTCTTCGATCTCGGCGCCGACCTCTCGGTGCCCCTCGAGCACGAGGGCCGGCTACGCGTGACGCAGGAGCAGATCGACCGGCTGGAGGACGAGTGCGATCGCTTCAACGCCGAGCTTCCCGACCTGAAGAGCTTCGTCCTCCCAGGTGGGAGCGAGGCGGCTGCGCGGCTGCACGTCGCCCGAACCGCGTGCCGTCGTGCCGAGCGTGAGGCGCTCGCCGCTGCGGGCACGCATGAGGTCAGCTCGCTCGTGCTCGTGTACCTGAACCGCCTCTCCGACCTGCTCTTCATCCTGGCGCGGGCCGCGAACGCCGCGGTCGGGCACGAGGAGCCGCTCTGGAAGCCTGGGAGCTCGTCCTAGCGTTCGTCGCCGCGTTCGTCGCGGGCTACTTCGGCTCGATGCTCGGGCTCGTCCTCGGCACCCTCCGACTTCCGTTCATCGTGCTCGCGAGCGGGAGCCCGATCGCGGCCGCCGGCACGAACATCGCGATCTCGGCTGCGGCCGCCGGCGCGGGCGCGCTGCGCCATGCGCGGGAGGGGAGGGTGGACTGGCGCGTCGTCTCGTGGATCGCGTTTCCGTCCGTGATTGGGGCCGTCATCGGGGCGATCGTGGCCGACGACGTCTCCGAAGCGCTGCTGTACGGGGTCATCGCGGCCGTGCTCCTGTGGAGCGGCGTCGATCTCGCCTTGCGGCCGATCGCGGCACGCCCCCGGCAGCGACTGCGTCTCGCGCGCGGCGTCGGGCTCTCGTTCGGGATCGGCGTGCTCGGTGGCGCCGTCGGCGTCATCCTCGGCACGCTGCGGATGCCGACGCTCATCCGGTCAGTGGGGATGGACATTCGCCGGGCCGCCGGTACCAACCTCGCGGTCGGCTGCTTCCTCGGCGTGGCCGGGTTCGCGGCGCAGGCCGCGGAGCAGGGGATCGACTGGGCGATCCTTGCAGCCGGCCTCGTCGGATCGATTCCCGGAGGCTGGCTCGGCGCGCGCGCGACCGGGCGCCTGACGGAGAACACCCTGCGCATTGCACTCGGCGCGGTGCTCGTGGTCGTGGGGATCGCCTTCGCCGTGGAGGCGCTGTTCGTCTGAGCCTCGTCAGGCGACTGCAGGCCAGCTCGCCCCGAGCCACTGGACGAGGTCGTCCGGTGCACGCGGCGTGGCAACGTAGAAGCCCTGGGCCCGGTCGCAGCCCCACTCGGCGAGCACGTTCCAGGCGTCGCGTGTCTCGACGCCCTCGGCGACGACTTCGAGCCCGAGCGCGTGGCCGATGTCGATGATCCCACGGACCAGTGCCGCGTCCGCTGTGCTCTTGCCGAGCCCGTGCACGAAGCCGACGTCGATCTTCAGCTCGTCGAGCGGCAGAACGCGCAGCGCGGCAAACGAGGCGGCTCGCCCGGCATCGTCGAGGGAGAGCCGCACGCCGAGCGCTCGGAAGCGAGAGAGAACCTCGTCGTCGACCTGGGCGCCCGCGCCCGGGCCTGCGGGCACCACCTCGAGCGTGACGCGCTGCGTCGCGAGGTCGTACGAGCGCAGCATCGAGGCGAGCCCCTCGGCGAACGGAGGGTCGTCGAGCAGCCGGTAGGGGATGTTGACCGACACGCCGAGCTGGTGGCCTGCCTTCGCCCACTGCTCCGCTGCCCCGAGGGCATCGGCGACCACGAGGAACGTAAGGTCGCGCACGAGCGGCGTCCGCTCGACGTGCGGCACGAACTCGGCGGGGAGGACGAGGCCGCCGTCCGGGAGCACGCGCCGGATGAGCGCCTCTGCGGAATGGGGGAGACCCGTCTTCAGATCGATGATCGGCTGGTAGACGACGATGAGCTCGTTCTGCTCCAGCGCGGATTCGACGTCGCGCACGACACCGGCGTCGATTCCCCGTCGGAGCAGCACGTTCTCGTCGCTCGTGTCCCGCTTCGTCGCGTACATCTGCCCGTCCGCCCGAGCAAGGAGCTCTTCCGAGGTCGACCCGTCGTCGGGGAAGACCGCCCAGCCGATGCTCCCGTCGATCTCGACGTACGCCCCGTCCACCTTGAACGGCTTCCGTAATGCCTGGCGCAGCCGCCCTGCGAGCGCCGCCGCGCGATCCTCGCTGCCGGTGCCGAGCGAGAGCACGAGGAACTCGTCTCCACCCACGCGCGCCACCGTGTCGGCCTCGCGAATGACCCCTTCGAAGCGACGCGCGAGCGTCTTGAGCACGATGTCTCCGGCGCGATGCCCTCTCACGTCGTTGACGTCCTTGAAGCCGTCGAGGTCGATCGCGATGAGCGTAAAACGCTCGCCCGATCGTCGCGATCGGCGGAACGCCTGCTCGAGGCGGTCGTCGAGGAGCACGCGGTTCGGGAGCCCGGTGAGCGGGTCTCGCAGCGCCTCCGAGTGTGCTCGACCGACCCGGAGATTCAGGAAGACGCCGGCGGCCGCGGCAACGAACGCGCAGACGACGAGCGTGGCGAGGATGTAGTCGGGCGTCTCCCGCAGGAGAGCAGTCGCGAAACTCGCGACGAGCACGAGCGTCGCCAGGCTGAACGCCCACACGAACGTGCTCCGTAGTTGCCGCCGCCGTAGATTATGTGCCACTTGCCGCCGTTCTGCCCGCCGAGGGGCGCCGCAGTTACATCCGACAGTACTGCCGCTCCGGCCGATTACCACCCCAGTTCGAGGGACAGCAGCGCGGCTGATCGCCCGTGCGCGGATCCGGCTCTGCGGCAGGAAGCCATCCGCGATCGGGGAATCGAGTGCCGTGGACGTCGCTGCGGGTCTCGTCGGCCTCGTGCTCGGCCTCGCCGTCGGCCCCGTCGCCGACAGACTGGCCACGAACGCGCCGAGACACGACCCGCTGCTCGGGTCGGTTCCGCGCTCGTCGCGGCTATGGCTCGTCACGGGGTGCGCGGCGCTCCTCGGTGGAGCGAGCGGGCTTGTCTTCGGCTTCACGCTCGAGGCTGCAGTCGCCGCTCTCTTCTGCTGGGTCCTCGTCATCCTCACGCGCTCGGACTTCGAGACCCGTCTCATCCCGGACTCGATCATCCTCCCCGGCGGCGTGCTCGTCCTCGCCCTGAGGACGATCGACGACCCGAGCCTCGAGTGGATCCTTGCCGCTCTCGGCGCGGGGCTGGTGCT
>JBKPLV010000119.1:0-9575 GCA_046731795.1 Actinomycetota bacterium
TCGAGCGCCCACACGGTCGCGCCGATCCCGGCGAAGCCGACGACTGCGTTCAGCACAAGGTCGGGCTCCGTCTGCTCGAGCAATTCGACGACGTCGCCGCCGACCTGGAAGTGCTCGACGCCGAGGCCGGCCGCGAGCTCGTCGAGTGGCTGCGATCCAGACGCCAGCGCGCAGACGGAGAGCTCGGGATTCGCCGCGATGACCTCGAGCGCCTGCCGCCCGATGGAGCCCGTGGCGCCGAGTAGGGCAATTCGTCTCTCGCGCACGTGCGAAGGCTAACCGCGGCCGTGTTCAGGCACCGCTACGCGTTTCCGAATGCCAGGATCGTGAAGTAGGCGGCCGGGCCGGCCCAGAGGAGCGAGTCGAGCCGGTCGAGCACGCCGCCGTGTCCTCCCAGCAGCCGGCCGGAGTCCTTCACGTCGAGATCGCGCTTGACCGACGACTCGAAGAGGTCCCCGAGCACCGCCGCGATCGCGATCACGAGCCCGAGTGCAAGGGACTGCGGGATCGTCAGGAAGTCGTCCCGATCCTTGTACAGGATCACGAAGGCCATGCCGACCGCGGCGAGGACGCCCCCGACGAGTCCCTCCCACGACTTCTTCGGCGAGATCGCCGGCGCCATGCGATGACGTCCGAACATGCGCCCGACGAAGAACGCACCCGTGTCGGCCGCGAACACGGTGAAGAGCACGGCCATCACCGCCCAGAACCCGAACTCCGGGATGTCACGGACGAGCAGGATGCAGCCGATGCCTCCGCCCACCCAGGCCACGCCGAGGAGGGTCACGCCGAACGACTGCGTCGCCCCCTGCCGCACGCCGCCGAGCCCGTACACCACGAAGGCGAGGACGAACGTCGCCAGCAGGCCGCCCAGCATCCACTCGATCCCTCCGAGCTGAAGCCCGAGCAGGGTGACGATGTAGCCGAGATATCCCCCGAGAACGAGGGGGCGCAGCTCGCGGGCCATCGCGTACAGCTCGTGGAGCGCGAGCAGTCCACCCGCGAGCGCGAGCCCGAACAGCCACCAGCCGCCCAGGTAGACGAGCCCGATGACGAGCGGCAGGAGGACGGCGACGACGAGGAGTCGCGAGACGAAGGGGCTCATCGGGCGCCGAATCTTCTCGCACGGCGCGTGTAGTCCTCGACCGCGGCGCGCAGCCGCTCCTCGCCGAAGTCGGGCCAGAGCGTCTCGTCGAACACGAGCTCGGCGTACGCCGACTGCCAGAGCAGGAAGTTGGAGATCCGCTGCTCGCCGGACGTACGGATGACGAGGTCGGGCTCACGCAGCTCCGGCGCGTACAGGCGCGAGGCGAATGTCTCCTCGGACACGTCCTCGGCCCGGACTCCCTCCTCGACCAGGCTCCGCGCCGCGCCCACGAGCTCGGCGCGGCCGCCGTAGTCGAACGCGATCCAGAGCGCGAGCCGATCGAGATGGGCGGTCTCCGCCTCGAGCTGCGCCATCTTCTCCTGCAGCTCCTCGGGCACACGGTCGCGCCGCCCGAAGAAGCGCGTGCGCACTCCCTGCTTCGCGAGATCGGGCAGCTCGCGGTCGATGGTCTCGTCGAGGAGCTCGATGATCGACTCCACCTCGTCCGGCGGGCGGGCCCAGTTCTCGGTCGAGAACGCGTAGACGGCGAGCGACTCGAGCCCGAGATCGACGGCTGCCTCGACAGTCCGCCGGAGGGCGCGGGCGCCCTCGCGGTGACCCTCGGCGACGGGAAGACCGCGAGCCGCCGCCCAGCGCCCGTTTCCGTCCATGATGATCGCGACGCTGCGGGGCGCCGCTCCGGACTCGTCCGGCAGCGTCAGACCTCCATGATCTCGGCCTCTTTCACCTTCAAGAGGTCGTCGATCGACTTCGTGTGGTCGTCGGTGATCTTCTGCACCTGCTGCTCGGCGCGGCGCTCCTCGTCGTCGCCGACGTCGCCGTTCACGACGAGCTCCTTCAGGTGCTGCATGACGTCGCGCCGGACGTTGCGGATCGCCACCTTTCCGTCCTCGGCGACGCGCCGCACGACCTTGACGAGGTCCTTGCGCCGCTCCTCGGTGAGCGCGGGAATCGGCAGGCGGATGAGCTTGCCGTCGTTCGAGGGCGTCAGGCCGAGATCCGACTCCTGGATCGCGCGCTCGATGTTCTTGATCGCCCCGGGGTCATAGGGCTGCACGACGAGCAGACGCGCCTCGGGCGCGGAGATCGACGCGAGGGTGTTGAGCGGCGTGGGCGTCCCGTAGTAGTCGATCGACACGCGGTCGAGCAGCGCCGGCGACGCGCGTCCGGTGCGGATCGAGTTGAACTCCTGGTGCGTCGCCTCGATGGACCTGTCCATCCGCCTCTTCGCATCCGCGAGGAAGTCCTCGATCGCAGCCATGCGCGCCCTCCTTGGTCAGGGTGTCGAGATGATCGTGCCGACCCGTTCGCCGGCCGCGACCCGGCGGATGTTGTCGCCCGCGAGCGCGAACACGAGAATCGGCAGGCGGTTGTCCATGCACAGCGACAGCGCGGTCGTGTCCATCACCTTCAGGCCGCGCTCGATCGCCTCCAGGTGCGTCAGCTCCGGGAGGAATTGGGCATCGGGGTCCTCGTTGGGATCGCCGTCGTAGACGCCCTCGGTCCTGTTCTTGGCCATGAGAATCGCCTCGGCGCCGATCTCGAGCGCCCGCAGCGCGGCGGCGGTGTCCGTGGTGAAGAACGGGTTCCCCGTGCCGGCAGCGAAGATCACGACGCGCTCCTTCTCGAGATGGCGGATCGCGCGCCGGCGGATGTAGGGCTCGGCGACCTCTGACACCGCGATCGCCGACTGCACGCGCGTGTGCACCCCCTGGCGCTCCAGCGCATCCTGCAGCGAAAGCGCGTTCAGGAGCGTGGCGAGCATGCCGGCATAGTCGGCGGTCGCGCGATCCATCCCCTCGGCCGCGGCGGCCATGCCGCGGTAGATGTTCCCAGCCCCGACGACGACCGCGAGCTGCGTCCCCGCGCTATGCACCGCGACGATCTCCTCGGCGATCGCCGAGACGGTCTTGGGGTCGATCCCGTACTCACGCCCACCCAGGAGCGCCTCGCCGGACAGCTTCAGGAGTGCCCGGCGAAACTGCGTTCTCCCCTCGCGGGGTACGGCTTCCGCGATCTCGTCCGTGCTCGTCACGAACCCGCGACGGAGATGCGCACGAACCTCGCGACCGAGGCGCCCGCGTCGGCCAGAGCCTGACCGACCGTCTTCGAGGGCTCGTGGATCCACGCCTGCTCGACAAGAGCCCCGCCCGGGGTGGCCGCGTAGAAGCGCTTGTTCAGCATGCCGTCCACGATCTTCTCACGTGCGGCCTCCGGCTTCGACTGCACCTCGTCGGAGTTCTCGTAGATCGCGCGCTCGGCGGCGAGCACCTCGGCGGGGACGTCGTCCCTTGTCGTCCACTCGGGCGCAGCGAACGAGATGTGCATCGCCAGCTGGCGTGCGAGCTCCTCGGTTCCCCCGGCGAGCTCGACGAGCACACCGATCTTGTGGGCCGGCGGATGCGCGTACGCCGCGAGGACGTTGCCCGCCGGCGCCTCGAAGCGCGTCGGGTTGACGACGACGATGTTCTCTCCGAGCTTCGCAATCAGCTCGATCCGCTCGTCCTCGAAGGACTCTGCCGCACCCACGCCGTCTGCGTAGACGCCGCGCAGCACCCGAGTCGCGAACTCCTGGAACTCGTCGTTCTTCGAGACGGGCTCGGTCTCGCAGCCGATGCCCACGATCGCGCCGACACCGTTCTCGACGATGTGGCCGACGAGGCCCTCCGTCGTCTCCCGGCCCGCGCGCTTGCCGGCCGACGCCATGCCGCGCTCGCGGAGGAGCGTGCGAGCAGCCTCCAGGTCTCCCCCGGTCTCCTCGAGTGCGCGCTTGCAGTCCATCATCCCGGCGCCGGTGGCGTCGCGAAGCTCCTTGACGAGAGATGCGCTGATGGTGGTGCTCACTCGGATTCACTCCCTTCGCTGACGGCCGCGGGCTCGAGCTCGCTCTCCGGCTCGGCCTCGGCTGCCTCCTCGGCAGTGGCCTCCGGCTCCGGCTCTGCCGGTGCGCCCTCCATCTCGGCGGGCGTGACCTTCGTCCGACCAGCTGCGACGCCGTCGGCGACGACCCGGGCGACGAGGTCGCACGACCTGATTGCGTCGTCGTTGCCGGGGATGACGAAGTCCGCCTCGTCCGGATCGGCGTTCGTGTCGACGAGGCCGATGACCGGCACGCCGAGACGGTGCGTCTCGCGGACGGCGAGCTGCTCCTTCTTCAGGTCGATGACGAAGACCGCGTCCGGCTGGCGCTTCATGTCCGCGACCCCGCCGAGGTTCGCCTCGAGCTTCTCGAGGTCGGCCTCCATGCCGATCCGCTCCTTGGAGGGCAGCAGCGCGAGCTGGCCATCCGCCTTGAGGCGCCGGAGGTCGTGCAGGTAGGCGATGCGCTCGGAGATCGTGCGCCAGTTCGTCAGCAGGCCGCCGAGCCAGCGGTTCGAGACGTACGGCATGCCGACGCGCGTCGCGTTCTCGGCGACCGCGTTCTGCGCCTGCTTCTTCGTGCCGACGAAGAGGATCGTGCCGTTCCGCTCGGCGATGTTCCGGGCGAAGTCGTGGGCCTCCTCGAGCAGCTCCTGCGTCTTCGTGAGGTCGATGATGTAGATGCCCCCGCGCTCGCCGAAGATGTAGCGGCGCATCTTTGGGTTCCAGCGACGCGTCTGGTGGCCGAAGTGGACGCCGGCCTCCAGCAGTTCTCGCATCGAGACGACTGACACGCGATCAGCCCCTTTCAGGTTGGTTGACGATGATGCTCCGACGGGCCGGGCGGAACCGCGCTCAGAGCGACGGCACCCCCGCCACGGCTGGTCGCCGGGTCGAAGGGACGAAAGACCGCGGAAGTCTACCGATTGCGACCTTGTGACACTGTGTCACAAGGCACGCGCGCGCTCGAGCGCCTCACCGAGGTCGGCCGCAAGTGGCGATTCGAGAGCGACTTCGACACCCGTCACCGGGTGGGCGAAGCGGAGCCGATGCGCGTGCAGGAACTGGCGCGAGAGCTGGAGATCGCCCTTCACGCCGTAGGTCGCGTCGCCCGCAACCGGAAGCCCGATCGCGGCGAGGTGGACGCGGATCTGATGCGTGCGCCCCGTCTCGAGCCGCACATCGAGCAGCGTGTGCTGTGGGAGCAGCTCGGCGATCTCGAACCACGTCACTGCCTCGCGCGGCTCGTCGGTGTCGAGCGAGCGGCGCGTCGGGTCGCGGCGGTCGCGCCCGATCGGAGCGTCGATACGGCCGGATCGCGACTGTGGCCGTCCCCGGACGAGCGCCAGGTAGCGCCGCTCGACGTCACGTTCCCGGATCGCAGCTTGCAGGGCCGCGAAGACCTCCTCCGAGCGGGACACGACGAGGAGGCCCGACGTGTCGCGGTCGAGCCGATGGACGATCCCGGGCCGCTCCGGGTCCCCACCGGCCGCCCCCAGGGGGAGCAGCTGCGCGGCGAGCGTGCCCGCGCCGGTTCCGGCCCCCGGGTGAACGGTCATCCCGGCCGGCTTGTCGACGACGACGAGATGCTCGTCCTCGTATGCGAGCGGAACCGTGAGCGGCTCCGGCTGCAGCCCGCTCGAAGCAGCCGGTAGATCCACCTCAACCAGCGAGCCCGCCTCGAGCCGATGGCTCTTCGGCCGACTCGCGCCGTCGACCGTCACCGCGCCGTCGCTCAGGAGCCGCTCGGCAAGTGACCGCGTCCCGATCTCGGCTCGTGCTGCGAGCGCTCGGTCGAGGCGCGACCCGGCCTGAGCCTCAGCGACGCTGAAACGAAGTGTCGCCACCGCGCGCTCCGTGCATGCGGTGCGGCCGGTCGGCGAGGACGAGCGCGCCGAAGAGGATCGTGACGCCGACGACGATGAACGAGTCCGCCAGATTGAACGCGGGCCACGCGTCCAGATCGATGAAGTCGGTCACGTAGCCGAGTCGCACCCGGTCGACGAGGTTCGCGATGCTGCCACCGAGGACGAGACCGAGCGCGACCGGGAGAACCGGATGGCGCCGACCGGAGCGCGCGAAGAAGACGAGCATCGCTCCGACCGCAATGGCCGTGACCGCGATCACGATCGGGGTGCGGCTGCCGAAGAGCCCGAACGCTATCCCCGAGTTCTGGACGTGGTGGATGGTGAACGGCCCGACGATGTCGACGCTCTCGCCGAGCGAGAGCGTCCGCCCCACGACCTGCTTCGTCAGCTGGTCGGCAACGACCGCCGCTCCCGCGACGAGAACCAGGATGACCCACTGCGTGCGTCCGGCCGCGAGCGAGCGCTCGGCCGACGACACGGGCTGCAGCGCGTTCGCGGTCGAGCCGATACGAACGTCGACCTGCGGCGCCTCCGTCCTTGCCGGCTCGCTCATCTCGAGCGCTCGACCGCCCGCTTGTCCTCGATGCAGAGCGTCGCGTAGGGAACGGCCTCGAGCCGCTCTTCGTTGATCCAGCCCCCGCACGCGGAGCAGCGCCCGTACGTGCCGTCCTCGATCCGCGCGAGGGCCGCGTCGATCTCGACGAGGACGTGCGTCGCGGTCTCCTCGAGGCCTTCGTCGAGCTCGCGCAGGTACGTCTCGGTGGCGCTGTCCGCGATGTGGTCGATCGAGAGGTCGCCCGTCTCCTCGAGCAGCGAGCCTTCGTGGTGCACCGCCAGGGCCGCATGCCGGAGCCGATCCCGTTCCGCCTCGAGCAGGCTCTTGAAGCGCTCCAGGTCGAGCTGGTCCTTCACGGGGCACCTGCCGCGGCGGCGAGGCGCGTCTCGGCCGCCTCGCTCGACAGCCCGTCGAGCGCGACGACCTTGTCTCGTGATGACTGGCCCGAGGTCAGCTCCAGGTCTCGGCGGGACACGTTCAGCGTCTCCGCGAGGAGGGCCAGCACGGCGTCGTTGGCGCGTCCGGCCTCGGCCGGCGCGCTCACGCGGAGCTTCCACGCGTCGCCGTGGCGACCGACGACTCCGGGGCGACGGGCGCCGGGAACGACTCGCAGTCGCAGAGTCGTGCGAGCGGTCATGCGCCCCAGGATATGTCCTGCGCAAGACCGGAAGCCAGTTAACGCTGCCTTCCGGTCGCGCGAAGGCGATGCGCGCCCGCAAGCGGCCGCGGGGCGGTGTCAGCCGGCGACCTTGCGAATGCCGCCCTCCGTGGCCTCGCCCACTGCGGTGGGCCTCGCCACGACGGTCTGTGCCTCCTTCGGCTCCTCCGCCGGCTTGTTCGCCGGCTCCTCGCCGAGCAACTCGAAGGCCGCGCGGAGCTGCGAGCGGATCTTCACGATGTCGTCCTCGAGGCGACGCCTCTCGGCGGCGGCCTCCCGCGTGACGCGGCGTGACTCGGCGTGGGCCTCCTGGACGATGAGATCCGACTCACGGCGGGCCTGCTCCTTCATGTCCTGCGCCGCGCGCTCGGCCGACACGAGCGTGGAGCGCAGCAGCGCCTCGAGCTCGCGGTGCTTCGCCGCCTCGGTCTCGAGCTCCTCGAGTCGATCGGAGAGGTCGGCGCGCTCCCTCCAGACGTTCTCGAAGCTGTCCGCGATCTCCTCGAGCAGCTCGTCGATGGGCTTGCGCCGGTACCCGCGCAGCCACGCGCGTCTGAGCTCGACATGTCTGATTTCGACGGGAGTGAGCGGCATCTGACCTCCTAGAGGAGAGCCCCGATCAGGGCGTTGACGACTCGTGCCGCAACGAGCAGGACGATGACGGCCACGATCGGCGAGAGATCGAGTGGCCCGAGACTCGGTATCCGGCCTCGAAACAGGCGGAGGTACGGGCTGACGACTTCGTCCAGGAATCGTTGCAGAGATGCGGCGACCGTGGAATACGGCAACTGGATCCAGCTGAGCAGCACGTAGGCGAAGATGAAGAGGATGTAGATCGAGACGAACACGGTGACGAAGTTCTGCAGCGCCGATGCCGCGTCCGCGACAAGCCCAAGGGAGGCGTATGCGCCCATCGGACGCGTGTTCGCCACTGCGACGACGGTTCCTACGAGTAGACGCGCGATCAAAATGTCGCTGAGACAGGCCGCGCACGCGGCCGTCTTCAGGGATTTCGTGCGATCGGAAACTCTGCGCTAGCGGATTTTCCGATCTGCGCAAGGCATCGCTACGCCTGGTTGTAGAAGCCGCCGCGCTCCATCGCGCGAGCGCGCTCCTCCGCCGACAGCTCGACGTCACGCGGCGTGAGGAGGAATACCTTGTCGGCGACGCGCTGCATGCTCCCGTCCAGTGCGTACGTCAGGCCGCTTGCGAAGTCGATGAGCCGCTTCGAGAGCTCGGTATCCGCGCTCTGGAGGTTGATGATCACCGGAACCTGGGCCTTGAACCGGTCCGCGATCTGCTTGGCGTCGTTGAAGGCCCGTGGGGCGACGAGGTGCACCTTCGCCGGCGCCGGCGCGGTCACGCTCCGGAGCCGGGACGAGCGGTCGCGCCGAGGCGGTGCGGCAACGGGTGCAGCGGACTCCTGCGACTCCCAGCCCGACTCCAGGTCCGCCGAGCTCGGCAGCCGGCGCACGTTCTGTCGATCACGCCGGCGATAGCTCTCCTCGAGCTGCCGCTCGCTCGTCTCCAGGTCGTCGTCCCACTCCTCGTCCTCGGCGATGCCGAAGTAGACGAGCGTGCGATTCCAGAGGTCGCTGAACCCCATGACCGCGGGAGTTTAGCCCTGCTGCTCGGCGAAGATCGCCGACCCGACCCGCACGAGCGTCGCCCCCTCCTCCGCCGCGACCCGGTAGTCCTGGGAGGTTCCCACGCTGAGCTCCGGGAGGCCGTGCTCGGCCGCGAGCTCGCGCAGCCGCCGGAAGTACGGGCGCGAGGCCTCGGGATCGGTCGCCAGAGGCGGCATCGTCATCAGCCCGCGGACGAGCGGGTAGCGGGCGACGAACGCGCCGATCTCGTCGGGCGCGACCCCGGACTTCGAGCTCTCTCCCGAGAGGTTCACCTCCAGCAGCCCGGGGATCTCGAGTCGCCGCGCAGCAGAGTCCGAGCCGACCGAGTGGACGAGCTCGCACAGCCGGTTCACGACCTTCAGCTTGTTCGACTGCAGGTGCCCGATGAAGTGCCACCGGAACGCGTCGCCGTGCAGGTCGTGCTTGCGCTCGAGATCCTGCGCGCGGTTCTCGCCCACGACCTCGACCCCCGCCTCCGCGAGCACGCCCATCTCCTCGGGGCCCACGTACTTGGTCGCGACGACGACCGTCACTCCAGGACCGACCTCGTCGCGGACGCGCGCGTAGCGCTCCGCGACCGCCGACGCAGACGCGACGCTCACGTCGACGCGAGCTCCCGCGCCGCCGCGAGCTCGGCGTCGCGGCCGTCGAGCTCGCCGTTCAGCTTGCGCCGGCGGAGCTCGCCGAGGATGTCCCCGATCCGCGGCGACTCCGTGAGCCCCATCGCGATGAGGTCCGCGCCGCCGATCTCGAGGCTCACGTCGCGGAGCCTCGAGAAGTACTGGCGGAGCTCCGGTCGGTCGTCGCGCGCGAGCGCGAGCAGAGGGGCGTCGGGAGAGAACGCGTCAGCGAGCGCGACGACCTCCGCCGGATCGAGCTCCTCCTCGCGGAGCCGTTC
>JBKPLV010000120.1:0-7235 GCA_046731795.1 Actinomycetota bacterium
CGAGGACCGCCGCGGCCTGGTTCATGTCCAGGGCCTTCCCCTGCGGGAAGTTCGGGATGATGTCGACGAGGACGACGTCGGCGTAGTCGCGCCTCGCGAGCTCCTGCGCGCAGGTGGCGCCGACGTTCCCGGCCCCGACGACAGTGATCTTCTTTCGCATCAGCTCTCCAGCCTTTCGATGATGGCGTCCGCGTACTCGGACGTGCCGACCGCGCTCGGGTCGTCGCGCGTCGGCTTGAGGTCGTAGGTGACCCGCTTGCCGTCGGCGATCACCCCTGCGACCGCAGCCTCGAGCCGAGCGGCGGCGTCGCGCTCGCCGATGTACTCGAGCATGAGCTTGCCGGAGAGGATCATCGCCGTCGGGTTCACCTTGTTCTGCCCTCGGTACTTCGGCGCCGACCCATGGGTCGCCTCGAAGACAGCGGCATGCGCCCCGATGTTTGCGCCCGGAGCGAGGCCGAGCCCGCCGACGAGGCCGGCGGTGAGGTCGCTCACGATGTCGCCGTAGAGATTCGGCAGGACGAGGACGTCGAACTCCTCGGGGCGCTGGACGAGCTGCATGGTGAGCGCATCGACCAGCACCTCGCGCGACTGCACGTCCGGGTAGTCGGCGGCGACCTCCCGGAAGACGGACAGGAAGAGCCCGTCCGTGAACTTCATGATGTTCGCCTTCGTCACCCCCGCGACCTCGCGCCGGCCGTTCGCGCGCGCGTACTCGAACGCGAACCGGACGATCCGCTCGGACGCCGCGGCGCTCATGGGCTTCACCGAGATGCCGGAGCCGGCAGCGATCTGCTTCGGCTGCAGGCCGTTGAGGGTGTCAATGACGCGCTCTGCGGCCTCGGTCCCGGCCTCGTATTCGATGCCCGCGTACAGGTCCTCCGTGTTCTCGCGCACGATGACCACGTCGACGTCCTCGTAGCGCGAGCGGACGCCGGGGTACGTCTTGCAGGGACGGAGGCACGCGTACAGCTCGAGCTCGTGGCGCAGAGCGACGTTGACGGAGCGGAACCCGGTCCCGATCGGCGTGGTGATCGGCCCCTTGAGGGCGACCCGGTTCGCCTTCACCGAAGCCAGCGTGTCTTCGGGAAGCGGCGTGCCCGCCTCCTCCATCACGTCGACGCCTGCCTCGCGCACGTCCCACTCGAGCTCCACGCCCGTCGCCTCGAGTACTCGCCGCGCGGCCTCGGTCAGCTCAGGCCCGGTGCCGTCGCCGGGGATGAGGGTTACTCGATGGGCCATGGGCTCGCGCGATCGTATCGACACCATCGACGAATCCCGATCGGGTAGCGTCCGCTGCAGATGAGCGAGGTCGCCGACTTCAAGCCGGGGCTCGAGGGCGTCGTCGCGGTCGAGACCGAGATCGCCGAGCCTGATCGCGAGGGTGGCGCGCTTCGCTACCGCGGCGTCGACATCGAGGAGCTCGTCGGTCGCGTTCCCTACGAGAAGGTCTGGGGGTTGCTCGTCGACGAGAGCCTCGAGCCGGGGATGCCCGACCCGGAGCCGAACGAGCCGCCCGGGTTGACCGGGAACGCGCCGTCCGACGCGCAGGCGGAGATCGCCCGGCTCTCGGGCGTCTGGAACCTCGGCAAGCTCCACGAGATCTCCGACGAGCAGGCCCGCGACGACCTCGGTCGGCTGTCGGCACAGGTCATGGCGATCGTGGCGCGCTCGGCGCGCGTTGCGGACGGGCACGCGGACTCGATCGCCGACGACGTCGTCGCGTCGGGCGCGACGGCTGCTGAGCGGTTCCTCCTGCGCTGGCACGGCGAGGCCGATCCGCGACACGCCACCGCCATCGACACGTACTGGATCTGCACCGCTGAGCACGGACTCAACGCGTCGACGTTCACCGCCCGTATCGCCGCCTCGACCGGCGCGGACGCCGGGGCGGCGCTGTCGGCCGCCATCGGCACGCTCTCGGGCCCTCTGCACGGGGGCGCTCCGGCGCACGTCATTCCGATGATCGACGAGGTCGCAGCGTTGGGCGATCCGGAGCGCTACGTCGACGACCTGCTCTCGCGAGGAGATCGGATCATGGGCTTCGGCCATCGCGTGTACCGCGCAGAGGATCCGCGTGCCCGGCTTCTGCGCAGAACCGCGGAGGAGCTCGGATCCCCGCGGGTGGAGACGGCGAAGGCGCTCGAGACCGCCGCGCTCGCGGCACTCCAGAAACGCCACCCGGAGCGGGTTCTCGCGACGAACGTCGAGTACTGGGCTGCGGTCGTCCTCGACGTCGCGAACATCCCTGCGAAGCTCACGCCGGCGATGTTCGCCTGCGCCCGCGTGGCCGGCTGGTCGGCGCACATCCTCGAGCAGAAGCGGGTGGCGCGCTTGATCCGTCCGGCCGCTCGATACACGGGCCCCCGACCTCGCTCGCTCACTTCGCTGTCGTGACCTTGGCCGAGGCGGCTGCCGAGGCGGACGCCCTGGCCCAGGCGGGAGACGAGACGGCCCTCGCGCGGCTGCGCACGGAGTGGGACGACGAGATCGAGGCGGCGGCCCGTGACGGCGACTACCGCGTCCGCGCGCAGGGCTACCGTGCGATCGCGCAGTTCCGCTTCCGGCAGAAGCTCGAGCTCCTCCGTCGCGGCCTCGAGGACGAGAGCCCGGCCGCGCGCGGCTCTGCGCTCATCGCGCTCGAGAGCCTCTCCCGCAACCACCCCGGCGACGTCAACTCCTTCCGCTCGCTGCTGCACGAGCTCGCCGCCCGGGACCCGAACGCGGCCGTGCGACGCCTCGCGATCGTCTGCCTGCGGAACGGAACCGCGCAGCGGGACACGATCCAGATCCTCGACGGCATCGCCGACTCCGACGAGGAGGAGGCCGAGGTGCGCAAGACGGCGCGCTCCGTCTCGGCGCTGCTCGTCAAGAAGTCGAGAGCGAAGTAGGCTCGGGCCGTGTCGGAGGCGCCACTCGTCGCGGTCGTCATGGGCTCCCGCTCCGACTGGGAGACGATGGAGCACGCGGTCGAGATGCTGCGCCGGCTGGAGGTTCCGCACGAGGTGCGTGTTCTCTCCGCGCACCGCACACCCGATGCGCTCGAGGGCTGGATAGAAGACGTCACGGGCCGCGGCTGCCAGGTCTTCGTCGCCGCCGCCGGAGGTGCGGCGCACCTCGCCGGCGTGGTCGCGTCCAAGACCCTTCGGCCCGTGCTCGGAGTTCCGATGGGCACCCAGCTCGGCGGGCTCGACTCGCTGCTGTCTACGGTGCAGATGCCGGCCGGGATCCCCGTCGGGACCGTTGCCATCGGGCGGGCGGGCGCCGTGAACGCGGCATTGCTCGCGGCCGCGATCCTCGCGCGCTCGGACCCCGAGCTCGAGGACCGGCTGCTCGCGTTCCGGCTCGAGCAGGCGCAGGCCGTCCTCGACGTCGGCGACCCGAGCTCTTAGCCGGTTCTATCCCTGCTCGGCGGCTTGCGCCGCGCGTGCGGGTGCGCCTGGAAGTAGACCTCGCGGCGCCGGCGATCGGAGACGTGCGTGTACCGCTCGGTCGTCCCGAGGTCGGCATGGCCGAGCATCTCCTGCACGGAGCGGAGATCGGCCCCTCCCTCCAGCAGGTGCGTGGCGAACGAGTGCCGGAGCAGATGGGGGTGCACGCGCGTCGGCTCGAGACCCGCGCGGTCGGCAAGCTTGCGGAGGATGAGGAACGCGCCCGCTCGAGTGAGCGCGCCGCCACGGGCGTTCAGGAAGAGCTCCGGCCGATAGCGGCGGTCGAGGTGCGGCCGTCCCAGCGCGAGGTAGCGACGCACGGCCTCTGCGGCAGGGCGACCGAGCGGGACGAGCCGCTCCTTGCCGCCCTTGCCGAGCACGCGGACGACGCGCTCCTCGATGGAGACGCCGTTCTTCTCGAGGCCGACCGTCTCGGACACGCGGAGCCCCGCTCCGTAGAGGAGCTCGACGAGCGCGCGGTCGCGGAGGGCGCGTGGTGACGTTCCCGTCGCTGCGTCGATCAGACGTTCCGTCTCGACAGGCGAGAGCGCTCGGGGGAGCGTGCGCGCCCGGCGCGGTAGCTGGAGCGAGGCAGCCGGGTTCTCCTCGCGCGTGCCGATAAGGACGAGGTGGCGAAAGTAGGCACGCACCGCGGAGACGCGCCGGGCGATCGTCGAGGCCGCGAGGCCGTCGGCCCGCATCGAGGCCAGCCAGCGCTCGAGGTCCTCCGTGGTGGCGTCTCCGACGGGCTTACGGAGGAAGGCGTGCAGCGCTGCGAGGTCGCGGCGGTAGGCGTCGACGGTGCGCGGCGACCGGCGGGCCTGGAGGGTGAGCAGGTAGCGCTCGACGTCGGGGTCGGAGGCAGTCACGGCGCCCGAAGGGTTTCGTCGGCGGGCCGTCCGCTCCTGCGCGCGGCTCTGGTGCTGGTCGCGGTGGCAACGGCGTTCGCAGCGCTGCCGGGGCTTGCTCACGCATCACAGCTGATCGCGCGGAACACCGCCACCGAGCGGATCACCGTGACCTCGTCGGGGCGGGCCGTCATCGCGTACCACGGCCAGGGCCGTCTGCAGCACGTGCTCGTCTGGGGCGCCGTCGATGCTCGCCCTCCCAGCAACGAGGTGCCCCAGGTCCAGTTCCACGTGGACTACTCGGGCGGCTGGCGCTCGCACGGCAAGGCCGTGTGGAAGTCCGCCCGGAACGCATGCGGCGCCTATCGCGGCACGCAGCTGCGGTACCTCGTGAGCGCATGTACTGCCCGAGACGGCTCGCACTGGGCGCTCCAGAAGTGGCAGCGCTCGCAGGCGAACTTCGGGCTCCCTCCCTGGAAGCCGGGTCACGCCGCTTGGGAGCTTCGCGTCTCCCACTGGCGCGGTCCGGTCGCGAAGCTCGAGGTCTGGCTCGACTGGAGCTACGGTGGGCGCTGGCACCATCTCTTCGGCCGCCTCAGCTACCGCGGGACTCCGGTCTTCGGCTACGCGACGACCCCGGGTGGCGTGCCGCTCGACGCTTACGGCCGAGTCGTCTACGTGGACACGCTCGACTCCACATACGGCAAGGGCTGGCGTCGCGAGAACGGGTTTGTCGCGCGCAACCCGGACGGCACCTTCTGCTACGGGTTCGTCCCGCACGTGGCGACCGACGGCGAGCGTCGTCCGCCCGGGAACGGCCGGCGCTACCGCGTCTCGACCTCCGGTCCAGGGGTCACTCCGGACGTCGCCTGGGAGGGCGCCGGGCTAGGCGACTTCGATCGCCGAAACGCCGAGGCCGTCGCATACGAAGCCCGCATGAACGCGCTCCAGCGGACGCTCATGTCCGGCTCGAGCCCCTGCCGCGCCTAGCGACCCCCCAAATAGGGATCCCCCGGGAGGGGGTCGCCGCGGCCGAGTACGGGCTCTGAACTGAGCACGACGCTTCGTCCCCCTACGAAAGGACTTGCGGCGTGTTCACCAAGGGAAATCGCCTCTTCGTCGTCTGCATGCTGACGATGGCCGCGGGCACCCTCGCCAGCCTGGGCGCGGGCTGGTTCGAGGGCCGCTGACCCGCAGCTGACCCGGGCCGGGTGTCGCCCGCTACGGCGGCGGCGCCTGGCCTACCTCGCTCTCGAGGAGAGCCAGAGCCGAGCGCCTGAAGAGATCGGCAGCTGCGCGGTCGTTGCCGCGCCCGCTCTCGATGTCGCCCTGGGTGAGCCACGCGTACGACCGATGGCTCGTCAGTCGCGCTTCCTCGAAGGTGTTGTCGGCGCGATCGGCCCAGGTCGCGGCCTCGTCGAGGCGGTCCTGTCCGGTCAGCGCTCTGGCGAGGGTGAGCTGGGCGGTGCCGATCTCCTGCACGTGGTCACGTCTGTCGCCCAGAAGGCTCAGCGCCCGGTGCGCGAGCTCCTCGGCCTCGTCGTGCGCACCCTCCTCGACGAGGACCTCCGCGAGGGACGAGCACGCGTAGCCGGCCTCGACGCCCAGGTCCAGCTCCATGAAGATGTCGAATGCCTCCCGGAGAAGCTCGACCGCCCGCTCGCTGTGTCCGAGCAGATGGTTGAGGCCGGCGAGATTGTTGAGGAGCCGACCCACCGTCGCGCGGTCGCCGAGCTGCTCGTACAGCTCGAGCGCGCGCTCCGCGTGGCTTCGAGCAAGGACATAGCGGCCGTCGCGCTGCGCTCCCATGGACGCCTGAAAGAGCGCGTCGGCAATGCGGAGCGTGTCGTCGGACGCCGCTGCGAGCTCGAGCGCCCGTTCGGCGTCCTCGTGCGCGGCCGCCCAGTCGCGGTTCAGACGATGGCACCGGGCACGCCACTGGAAGATGTCGGAGCGGAGCTGATCTGAAGGGAGGCCCGAGCTCTCGGCGAGCACGAGCGCCTGGTCGAGCAGGACGATCGCGTCCGCGAGCTTCGACTCCGAGCAGCGAACGACGCCCACGAGGAACACGATCTCGGCGCGGTCGGTCTCGTCGAAGCCGGGCATCACGACGAGTCGCCCCGCCTCGTCGAGCAGGTTCAGCGCTGCATCGAGCTCGCCCGCGCGGATGTGTGCCCAGGCCTCGCCGCGTAGAAGGCGTAGCCGCTGCTGCGGCGGCTGCCCCGAGAAGCCACGAGCTTGGCGGGCGGTCGCGAACGCCTGGAGCGCATCTGCGTAGCGCCCTCCGTCCAGCAGGCGCTCTCCTTCACTGAGCGCAGTGTCGATGCGCTGCGCGTCTTCGCGACTCCAGCCGTGCTCGAGCAGCTCGTAGTCGACGCCGAGCCGCGCCGCGAGCCACTCGACCGTCTCGCGGGTCGGCCGCGTTCGCCCACGCTCGATCTGGCTGACGTACTCCTTCGTGAACCGGCCTTGCGCGAGGTCCGCCTGGGTCAGGCCGGCAGCACGCCGCAACGCGCGGAGGCGTGCCCCCAGCGTCTCTGCAACAAGCTCCCCAGGATGCCCAGCCGTAGGCATCGCAGCCAGTATGGCGCGGGAGGCCTAGCTCGCCCAGTCCAGTGGCGCCGGCGGCTCGAATCCCGAGCGGATCTCGACCGCGCCGCCCTCGGCTTGTGAACGCGCGATTGCCTCGATCACCTCCACGACGTGTGCGGCCTGCTCGGCGCTCGCGCGGTGCGCGCGTCCTTCGCCGATCGCCTCCACGAGCTCTGCGAGCGGCCGCGCCCAGTCCGTGCCCGGGAAGGGCTCGCGAAGGAGTGGCACGGTCGTGTACGTCTCTCCGGCGTCGCTCGTCAGCTCGACACTGGCGTCGAACTCCTGAAAGCTCGAGAGGTGGAGCGACCGCCCATCGGCTCCGTGGAACTCCATCCCTCGCTGTCTCCCGTGCCGGACCCAGAAC
>JBKPLV010000121.1:0-2194 GCA_046731795.1 Actinomycetota bacterium
GGTCAAGGGGAACTCCGTGCTGAAATACGACCCGACCGGGCCCGCCGCCCAGGCCTACCGCGACCTCGCCAAGGAGGTGCTCGATGGCGCGCAAGCGCGCGACGATGCGTGAGGGCCCGCTCGCCGAGCGCTTCCGCAAGACCGAGGCTGCGCAGCGCGCGCAGGAAGCCGCCGCCGCCGGCGCCGAGCCCCAGCCTCCGTTCGACCCGCGTGCCGAGGCCGCACTCGACGAGACCGTCGAGCACGTCCCCGACTTCATGAGGGAGCCGGAGCGCGAGCCCGAGCCGCAGCCCGAGCCCGTCGCATCGGTTGCCCCGGTGGCCGAGCCTTCGGAGCCCGAGGAGGACGTAAGCGCCGAGGCAGCTGCCTCCCGTGCCGCCGCGCGCTACTTCCAGACGATGCTCGAGCCGGCACCGCAGCTCCACCGCGTGCCACCGCCGCGGGGCGCTGCCTACATCGCCGCCATCCGTGTCGTGGGCGTCGGCGGCGCGGGGCTGAACGCGATCCACCGCATGATGGACGCGGGGATCGCGCAGGTCGACTTCGTCGCCGTCAACACCGACCGCCAGGCGCTCGCGATCTCGGACGCACCGACGAAGATCGCGATCGGGGAGGGGCTCACACAGGGCCTCGGCTCCGGTGCCGATCCCGGGGTCGGCCGCGCCGCTGCGGAGGAGGCGATCGACCACCTGAAGGCCGCACTGCGCGGATCCGACATGGTCTTCGTCACCGCGGGAGAGGGAGGCGGCACGGGCACCGGCGCCGCCCCGGTCGTCGCTCGTGTCGCACGGGAGCTCGGCGCGCTTACGGTGGGAATCGTCACGACGCCGTTTCGCTTCGAGGGCACGCGCCGGCGCTCGGCGGCGGACACCGGCGTCGAGGATCTGCGCGCCGCCTGCGACACCGTCATCGTGATCCCCAACGACCGGCTGCTCGAGGTACTCGATCGCTCGACGTCGATGATCGACGCGTTCAAGATCGCCGACGACGTGCTGCGCCAGGGCGTACAGGGAATCTGCGACCTGATCACCACCCCGGGTCTCATCAACCTCGACTTCGCGGACGTCCGGACCGTGATGGCGGACGCCGGCTCGGCGCTCATGGGCATCGGCTACGCGACCGGGCAGAACCGTGCCCGCGAAGCGGCCGAGCGCGCGCTCGGCTCGCCGCTCATCGACGCGGAGATCGTCCGCGCACGCGGCATCCTGCTCTCGATCTCGGGCGGCGACGATCTCTCGCTCGTCGAGGTGAACGAGGCCGCCGAGGTCGTGCGCCAGACCGCGACGGACGAGACGAACATCATCTTCGGAGCAACGGTCGACCCGCGGCTCACCGGCCAGGTCTGGGTCACGGTCGTGGCCACGGGGCTCGGCGGCACGAGACGTCGCGCGGAGCGTGTCGGCTTCGAGCGGCCGAGCGAGCGCCCCGAGCGAAGCGGTCCATCGGCCGATCCAGAGCTGCCGTCGTTCCTCAATACCGCCTAGCTCCGCGGCCGCAGTAGCCTCCTCGCGATGCGTGGAGCCATAGCAGCCGGTCATCCGCTGACGGCCGAGGCAGGCGCGAGTGTTCTCCGGGAGGGCGGAAACGCGGCCGATGCGCTGCTCGCGGCGGCATTCACGGCCTTCGTCACGGAAGGGCCGCTGACGGGACCCGCGGGCGGCGGCTTCGCGCTCGTGTACGAGCCGAGTGGGCGGACGACGATGCTCGATTGCTTCTTCGAGGTCCCGACCGCGCCGCTCGGCGAGATGGAGGAGCTCGTCATCGACTTCGGCGACGCGGGGACGCAGGTGTTCCACGTCGGGGAGGGCTCGGTTGCGGTGCCGGGCCTGCTTGCGGGGCTCGAGCGCGTGCACGGCGAGTTCGCGACACGTCCCTGGGCCGACCTCGTGGAGCCGGCGCTCGCGGTCGCGCGTGAGGGCTTCGAGCGCGACGCGCAGCGCGTGACGCTCCACCGCATCCTCGAAGGAATCCTCCTGCGCGACGAGGGCGGCCGGACGATCTACGGCGATCCGGAGCGCGTGCACACGGTCACTGCGTGGGCGGCGCTCGAGCGCATCCGCGACGCGCGCTCCGCTGCGGTCGAGGAGCTTCTTCCCGAGTACGCCGAGGAGCTCCACGCCTATCGCGTGCGCGAGGTGGAGCCGCTCGAGCTCGAGGTGCTCGGGCGCACGGTCCTCTCCATGCCCTCGCAAGG
>JBKPLV010000122.1:0-18357 GCA_046731795.1 Actinomycetota bacterium
AGGTGCACGCAGCGGCTGTAGAGGATGGTGAAGCTCGGCTCGTCGGAGTCGTTGAGGCCGTTGTTGCGCACGAACGCGGTGCGGCGCGAGATCTCACCCGCCTTCGGGTCCGAGAGGTAGCTCGCGATCACGTACTGCCCCTGCGGGAAATTGTCGAGCGGGCCGAGGTCGGCCTCGGTCTCCCCCACCTCCGTGAAGGAGGGCAGAACCATGAACCCGAGCACGGGGAGCGTGACGACGGCGCCGATCGCCGCGCCCAGGCCGATCGTCGTGGCCTCGAGGAAGCGCGAGCGGGTGTACGCGGGCAGGAGCTCGTCCTCGGCGATAGCAGGAGCCGCTGCCGCACTCGGCACGTCGGCGACCGCCCGGGTCTCGGGCTCGATCGCCGGCACCTCGCCGCGCACGTCACCCGTGACGTCGCGCGCCCAGAGGAGCCCGAACACGACCGCGAGCACGACGCCAATGGCGGCCACGATCCAGCTGACGACGAGACCCAGCAGGAGGCACGCCACGCCGATCGCAAAGCCGATCGGCCAGAGACTCGGGCCGGGAGTGTGCTGGCTGTCGTGGCTCATGTCGCTCGACTCACGCCTTCGCTGGATTCAATCGTCCATCGGTCCCGCGTGTCAACGACGTGCCGTCTGTCGCGACGCGGGGATTCTGCACTTTGCGGAGGACACGTGCGCTAGAAGCCGTACTCGCTCCAGCGGCTCGTGACGAGCGCCACGACGTCGTCCGACATCACGATCTCCTCGGGCCACGGGCGGGCGTCCTCCTCCGGCAGCTTGTGAGTCGCGTCGATGCCGAGCTTGCCGCCGTAGAACTGTCTCCCGGGTGCGTGGTCGAGGTGGTCGAGCGGCCCTTCGGTGATGAGGACGTCCCGCTTCGGGTCGACGTTCGCGGTCACGCGGAAGAACACGTCCGCGTAGTCGTGCACGTCCACGTGCTCGTCCACGACGACGATCGACTTCGACAGCGAGAGCATCCCGAGGCCCCAGAGCGCGTGCATCACCTTCTGCGCGTGCCCCGGATACGCCTTGCGGATGGACACGATCACGCAGTTGTGGAAGGCGCCGGCGACGGGGAGGTCGTAGTCGACGACCTCCGGGAGGGTCACTCGCACGGCCGGCAGGAAGAGGCGCTCCGTCGCCTTGCCGAGCCAGGCGTCCTCGGCGGGCGGCTTCCCGACCACGATGGACGCGTAGATCGCGTCGCGGCGCATCGTCATCGCCGACAGCCGGAAGATGGGGAAGGGCTCGGCGTGGGAGTAGTAGCCCGTGTGGTCGCCGAACGGGCCCTCGATCCCAACGTCGTCCTTCGCGACCCAGCCCTCGAGGACGATCTCGGCGTTCGCGGGAACCTCCAGCGGGACCGTCTTGCAGGCGACGAGCTCGACGGGCTCGCCGCGCAGGAAGCCGGCGAGCATGAGTTCGTCCATGTGCTTCGGCAGCGGCGCGCTGGCCGAGTACGCCGTGACGGGATCGAGCCCGATCGCGACCGCGACCGGGATACGACCGTCCTCGGCTGCGAGCAGGTCGGCCCGCCCGTCCTTGTGGAGCTGCCAGTGCATGAACGTCGATGCCCGGTCGATCACCTGCATCCGGTACATACCGACGTTGCGCGTCCCGGTGTTCGGGTCCTTCGTGAGCACGGCGGGCAGCGTGATGAACGGCGCCGGGTCGCCGGGCCAGCAGCGCTGCACCGGGAGCAGACCGAGATCGACGTCGTCGCCTTCGAGTACGACCTCCTGGCCCGCGCCCTTGGAGACGGTCTTCGGGCGCGAGTCCGCGACGGACTTGAGCTTCAGCAGGCCACGCACCTTCTCGCGGAGACCCTCGGGCGGCTGCAGGTCGAGGACGTCACCGAGCTTCGCGCCCGCGTCGTCGAGCGACTCGACCCCGAGCGCCAGGCACATCCGGCGCTCCGTGCCGAACTGGTTGATCAGGAGCGGATGCGCCGACCCCCTCGGACGCTCGAAGAGCAGCGCCGGTCCGCCGTCCTTCACGACGCGATCGACGATCTCCGTGATCTCCAGATCGGGATCGACCTCGACGGAGATCCGGCGCAGCTCGCCTTCGCGCTCGAGGAGCGCAATCCAGTCGCGGAGGTCTCGCGGCGGCTTCGCCAAGGCGCGAGTCAGTGTATGGCTGTGCGCGGGACGCGCAGTCTAGTGACGCTTCTTCGCGAGCCAGTGCAGCAGGTCCCCGCCGACCGCGACGGCGACGAAGACGAGGCCGACGACGAGCATGGAGAGGACGACGTCCTTCCCCTCTTCGGCGGCGGACTTCTCGGCTGCGACGACGAGGAGCGCAGCAAGCATCGCGGCGACTCTAGCCGACGAGCCGGGCGTGTGCGACGAGCGCGGCATCCACGGCCGCGTCACCGGCTGCGCGTCGCGCCGCCGCCTCGGCTCCGGTCGGATCTCCCTGCTCGCGCATGGCCGCACGTGCCTCGTCGAGACCGCCGGCCCCGAGCGCCGAGGCCGTTGCAGCCCAGGCCGGTCCGTCACCGTCGCGGCCGTCGGCCCGGGCCTGCGCGCACAGCGAGATGAGCTCGGCGAGGTCGGCGACGGCGTCCACGTCCCCCGTCGCGGCGACCTGGACGAGGCCCTGCGCGTACAGGTAGTCGCCGAGGAGGAGCGCGGTATCGCGGTCGGCCGGCCCGAACAGCCGCGAGCGCCCGAAGTGGACGAGGTAGCCCTCGTAGATGGTCTCCAGCCCGAGCGCGTGCGTCGGCGGGGCGAGCGGCGAGAACACCGGCTCGCGTTCCTGCTCGCTGGCCGGCCGGAGCGCCTCCGCCCAGAGCGGGCTCTCGGACGACGCCGCCGCGATGATCTCGTCCCACA
This sequence comes from Actinomycetota bacterium, assembly GCA_046731795.1. Lineage (GTDB taxonomy): Bacteria > Actinomycetota > Thermoleophilia > Gaiellales > Gaiellaceae > GMQP-bins7. Next base: position 2,846 of record JBKPLV010000122.1, read on the forward strand.
CGAGGCGGGACGCTATCGCGATCCGCTCGCCGCTTTGGGCGGTTCCAGCTCGACCTCGACCGGCACCTCCGGGCCGCCTTCGTCCCAGCTCTCGAGACGAACCCGCTCGCGGAAGAACTCCCAGATGGCGCGCCCGCCGGCCATGGTCGGCAGCGCGACGAGGACGCCGGCGATCCCGTACAGCTCGCCGCCCGCCAGCAGTCCGAAGATGACGAGCAGCGGATGGAGCCGGAGAGCGTTCGCCATCACGTTCGGGACGACGATGTGGCCCTCCACCTGGTAGATGAAGAGGAAGAGGATCGCGACCCACAGGACTCCCCACGGCGGGTCCGCGAAGAGCGCGTAGATCGCCGGCGGCACCGCCGACAGCCACGGCCCGATGTAGGGGATGACCTCGGCGAAGGCGGTCCACAGCCCGAACAGGAGTGCGTACTGCTGCGCGCCCTCGACGAGGCCCGTGACCCCGAGGATGTACATGCCGACACCGGCGCTCGTCCCGATGACCGCCGAGAGAATCGCCTGGCCCTTCAGGTATCCCCAGAGCGCCCCCTCGATCCGCTGCGTGAGCGGGGTGCCTTCGTGTGGTGGAAAGCGCGAGTTGATCACGCGCTCAAGTCGCTGCATGTCGAGGAGCATGTAGATCGAGATGACGATGATCAGGATCAGCGAGAAGACGAGCAGCACGAACGAGAACGCCGCTCCCTGCGCGAACGAGATCGCGTCCTGCGCGTAGCCCGAGATCTCGCCGGCACTGAGCTGGTCGAGCCAGTCGTTGACCTGCTTGCGGATCCGGATGCGCTCGAGCCCATGGTCGTCGAGCCACCCCTGGAGACGGTCGATGTCCAGCTCGGCTTGGGTCTGATCGCCACCGCGGACGTCTTCGGTGACGTAGTCGTCGATCTTGTTCGCCGCGTTGTGCGCCTGGTCGACCGCGACCGCGCCGATCGCGATCAGGAGGGCCGCGACGACGGCGAGGAAGATCGAGTACACGATCAGGACTGACGGCCCGCGTGGGATCTTCAGCCGGGTGAGGTCGCGGACGAGCGGATTGAGCGTGAACGCGATCACGCTGGCGGTGAGGAAGAGGAAGAGCACGTGCCCCAGCGTCCGCGCGAGCAGGAACGCGAAGACCAGGGCCACGGGCAGGACGACCAGCTGGATCCACCGCGGGATCTGGATCGTCGGGCCGGGGCCGGCCATGCGTCGATCCTACCGCGGAGCCTGGAGAACACCCGTCTTCGCACGAGATCGAAATCCCGGAATGGGTATCTCGATCGTGCGTACAGGCGACGGGGGAGAGCTTGCTACGGTCCGTGCATGGACACGCCGCGATCCCGTCACGCTGCGCGTCTTCGTGCCGATCGGCGACGGGCGCAGGCGAGGGCACGCCGGATCGCGGTCGCGGCGGTGATCGCCGTCCTCGCGGTGGTGACGCTCGCGCTGACGGCCTTCGACAACCAGAGCGGGGGGTCGGCCGCGGTCAGCAAGCCGGCCCCGCTCCCGGTCACCTCCGTGCCCCCGACCGCGCAGGTGCTCGCGACGGTCGCCAACCTCCGTGTCCAGTCGCCCGTCGCACAGGGAGGCGTCACCGCGATCGGATTCCACGGCAGCGAGGACGGAGCACTCGTCCTCAAGCCCGTCGGCCCGCAGGTGAACGAGGGGCTGCTCGCCCGGCTGTGGCGACGGATCACCGGCGCGACGAGGAGCGGGCTCGCGTGGTACCAGCTCTCCGGCGGCCCGCTGCGGACGCTCGACGTTGGCGCCGTCGCCGGGACAGACGTCTACTCGCCCATCGACGGCACCGTCGTCGCCATCCGCAACCAGGTCGTCTCCGGCAAGACGGTGGGCTCCGAGATCGAGCTGCGGCCGTCGTCCGCCCCCTCGCTCGTCGTGTCGATCCAGAACGTGCAGCCCGATCCCGCCCTGACCGTCGGGGCGAACGTCGCCGCCGGTTCCTCGAAGCTGGGGTCGGTCGTCGACATCAGCCGCTACGAGCGCCAGGCCCTCGAGCGGTACGGCGCGGACGGCGGCAACAACGTCGCGATGGAGGTCTTCCCCTCCGCGAGCCTGGGCGTGCCGTAGGCACCTCGCGGCGCTCCGCGCTCACGCGCTGACTAAGCTCCGGCACCTTGCGCCTCCTGTTCATCGCCGATGTCGTGGGCGCCCCCGGCCGGGGCGCTCTCGTCGAGCGCCTGGGACTGCTGCGCTCGGAGCTCGCGGTCGACGCCTGCGTCGTGAATGGCGAGAACCTCGCCGACGGGATCGGGATCACGCCACGGCTCGCCGACCAGATCCTCGGGCTGGGCGCCGACGCCATCACGCTCGGGAACCACGCGTTCCGGCGATCGGAGATCGGGCCCTACCTCGAGACCTCGGACCGAGTCGTGCGCCCGGCGAACACGTCCAGCCACACCCCAGGTCGCGGCATGGTCGTCGTCCCGACCGCGAACGGCACGCCGATCGGCGTGATCAACGTCCTCGGGTCGCTGTTCCTCCACCCCGCGACGTCGATGTTCGAGGTGATCGACGAGCTCGTCGAGGAGGCACGGCGCCAGACCCCGGTCGTGCTCGTCGACGTGCACGCGGAGGCGACGAGCGAGAAGGCGGCGATGGCTCGCTGGCTCGACGGACGGGTCACGGCCGTCGTCGGCACGCACACGCACGTGCAGACCTCGGACGCGACCGTGCTGCCCAAGGGAACCGCCTTCATCACGGACGCCGGCATGACCGGCCCGCACGAGTCCGTCATCGGCGTCGAGGCCGACCTCGCCATCCGGCGCATGCGGACTGGTCTCCCAGTCCGCTTCGAGACGGCTCAGGGAGGAGTCAGGATCGAGGGCGCGCTCGTCGAGTGCGACGCCGCGACCGGCAAGGCCTCCTCGATCGAGGCCGTTCGCGTCTCCGTCTCTTGATCCGCAGGCTCGGACTCGGGCAGGAGCAGCCAGAGCAGGACGAAGGGCACGACCCACGGGAGGTAGAGGTAGAACCAGTGGGTCAGCGTGAGCTGAAAGGCGACGAGCACCGCGGCGGTGAGCGCGGCGAGCTCCACGGGGCCCTTCCTCCGCGGGAAGAACGCGAGGACCAGCGCGAGCACGACCGCGAAGGCCTCCACGACCGGCTGCACGAAGCCGAGGTCGGGAATGCCCTTCGCGTGGTACTGACCCCAGCCCCAGATCGAGAACGGCGACTCGCGGCCGGACTGGTACCCGATCGTCCGGTCCCAGAACGTCCGGATCGCGTCGCCGAGTGAGGGCTCGAGCAGCAGGACGCCGAAGGCGAGCACGGTCGCGACGACGAAGCCGAGGGCGAAGCGCACGACGCGGCGAAGCTCGTAGGTCGGGTATGTCGCCCACAGCGGCGCCACCAGCAACGCCCCGAACTTGGTCCAGCCGGCGAACGCGACCGCCGCGCCGCGCGCCCACGGAGACGTGACGAGCCAGAAGCCGAGCAGCAGGAAGGCCGGCATGATCGCGTCGTTCGTGTTGGCGTTCAGCGTGTACGCCGTGAACGGGTAGGCGGTCCAGCCGAGCGCGAGCAGCGCCGCGAGCCGCCGACCACCGAACCGGAGCCCGATGAGAACGAGGGCCAGGATCGCGAGCAGGTCGAACGCGAGCGAGGTCGCGTGTGCGGCCGGGAGCGAGTCCCATTTGCCGCTCCAGGGCCAGACGGCTGTTGCCGGCACGTAGGCGAGGTACGAGACGGGGCCATACGTGTCGCCGCGTTCGATCGCCGCTTCGCAGCGGCCGTTCGTCTGGATGTGATCCCGCACGAACCCCGAGGAGTCTGCGGGGCCACAGTTCTTGCCGGCGCCGGTCGGCATGTTCCCGAACGGGGCCTCGCCGTCCAGGATCCTGTCCGCGCCGACGACGCCCGCGAGGCCAACGTCGATGACGGCGCGTGCCGCGCCCTGCTCCGACTGGACGTTGAGCCCGACCCGGAATCCAAGCAGGAAGATGGCGACCGCAGCGAGCAGCCACGTCGGCCAGACGGAGCCGAGGACGCCGGCACGCCGGCCGAAGCCGACCCAGATCCCGCGGACGAGCAGGTACCCGAGCACGGGGTAGACGAGCGGGACGCTGCGAAAGATCTCTCCCTCGTTGAAGAAGACGAGCGAGGCGGTGAAGCCGAGGAGCACGAGGAGATCCAGGTTCCGGGCCGACAACGGCCGGCGCAGGTCTCCGAGCCCGAGGAGAAAGACGACGCAGAAGGCAAGCCAGACGTACGGCTTCAGCAAGGTCTTGCCGCCGAACGCTCCCTCGTTGCCGCGGGCCATGCCCCACGCCACCTGCGGCCCCGTCCGCACGTCTCTCACTTGGCCGCTCGTGTCCTCGACGACGGCCTGCGCGACCTCGCCCGCAGGACCGGACCAGACCTTGACGGTCCACGTGCGCGCGTCCTCGTCGAAGTCCGCGTCGGTCGTCGGGTTCGGCGGGTAGCGGTCGAGCCAGCCGGAGACCTTGGAGTTCTCGAGTGCGAGCTCGATCGCCTTGTGCTCGGTGAGCCGGGCGAGGTCGTTCGGGTCCGACTGCGCGGCCCCGACCGACGGTGAGACGAGGAGGCCGGCCGCCATCGCGGCCAGGGCAAGAGCTAGCTTCGAGGCCCGAACGACCAGAGCTTATTGCCGACGAAGTTCACCGGAGTGACGAGAACGATCGCGATCGCCTGGGCGACGACCTCGCCGAGGCCCACGCTCACGAGCACGTACAGCACCGCGAGGTTGGCGAGGAGCGCCAGGGTCGAGACGATCAGGAAGCGCATTCCCTGGTAGCCGACGTGGCCGCGCTGTGCCCGGAACGTCCACAGGCGGTTCCAGGCGTAGTTGTTCGTCACCGCGACGACGAAGGAGCCGACGGCGGCCGAGATGTAGTGCAGGCCGACGACGTCTAACAGCAGCGTGTACACGGCGAGGTTGACGAGGTAGCCGGTCGCGCCGACGACGCAGAACTGGGCGAGCTGCTCCCAGTTCTTGCGCTTCCGCATGCCTGCGCGCACCCGCGCGGGCGAGTACGGAGCGTGGATCGGGATCTGCGAGGACTCCACGGTCACCGCAGGGTAGTCGGGAGGGGACACGTCACCGTCCCCCATACGATCAGTCCTTACCAAACCCTTCGTCTCCTACGAGCGGGACGAAACGGCAGGGGATCGACGTCCGCTCGGCAGGTCCTTTGTGAGTGCGAACGACGAGGACGAGCTCCTGTCCCCATCTCGTGCCGCGGGGGAGGACGAGCCGACCCCCGTCGGCGAGTTGCTCGTACAACGCGGGCGGGACCCGAGGAGCGGCGGCGGCGACCGCAATGGCGTCGTACGGGGCCAGCTCCGGGACGCCCAGGGAGCCGTCGCCGACGCGAACGTCGACCTCGGCGTAGCCCGCCTCCTCGAGCCGTGCACGTGCCTCCGCCGCAAGCTCCGGGATCCGCTCGATCGTCACGACCTCCGCGGCGAGCTCGGCCAGGACGGCGGCCTGATACCCCGACCCCGTTCCCACGTCGAGCACGCGCTCGCTGCCGTGGAGCGAGAGCAGGAAGCAGATCGTCGCGACGACGTAGGGCTGCGAGATCGTCTGGTGGTGGTCGATCGGGAGAGCGCCGTCGTCGTAGGCATGCTCGACGAGGCTCTCGGGCACGAAGAGCTCGCGCGGAACGCGACCCATTGCTGCGAGCACCCGCTCGTCCTCGATCCCGCGGCGGCGCAGCTGCCGCTCCACCATCTCGGCGCGCGCCGCGGTGGCGTCGAAGCTCACTTCGCCAGCGTACGCAGGCCCGCGAAGCGGGCGGCCTGCCGTCCGCGCATCCGCGCGGCGAGGATCGGCAGCGCGACCGCCAGGACGTAGCCGACGAACGGAACGAGCGCGAGCAGGCAGATGACGATGCCGAGTGCTCCGACGTATGCCCCGACGCCGAACCGCGTCGCTCCCCGTAGCAGGGCGCCGACCACGACCGCCGCGGCAGAGAGCGCGCCGAGCAGCCCGCCGACCGCGCCCGCGATCGTCTCCGGCGTCTCCCCGATCGCGAGCCCGATCGCCCCACCGAGACAGGCGCCGACGACCGCGGCCGCGCCGATACCGAGGACGTTCGTCCCGAGGAACCCGGTGATCGCGACGGACAGGCCGAGTCCGAGGCCGAGGCAGAGCCCCACCGTGTACCAGCCACCCACGGGGGCCAGTCTAGAGGCCCAATCCAAAACGACACCGCGTGCGTAGTGCGAGCCAAAGCGACGTCAGGGGGTCAGCATGCGCTACGTCACCGCGGTCGCGCTCCTCGCGGGCGGACTCGCAGTCCTCGTGATCGGATCGTTGGCGACAGCCGACAGCGGGAAGAAGCAGGTGTCGTCGGATCCGATGAGCGGCTACCTGGAAGGAGCGCCGGGTCCGATCTCGAGCACGGCGACGGGCTCGTTCCAGGCCACGATCGACGACGACGCTCCGGCGATCCATTACACGATCTCGTTCGACGGGCTGGAGGGCAACGTCACGCAGTCACACATCCACTTCGGCGAGCGAAGCGTGAGCGGAGGCATCTCCGCGTGGTTGTGCGGGACGGCGACCCTCCCAGGGCCGCCCGGGACGCCGACCTGCCCCGGGCCGCACTCGGGCTCGGTGTCCGACACGATCGTGCCCGCGGACGTCATCGGCCCGACCGCACAGGGAATCGCGCCGGGGGAGTTCGCGGAGCTGGTCGCAGCCATCCGGGCAGGCCGCGCCTACGCGAACGTCCACTCGGACAAGTTCCCGGCGGGCGAGATCCGCGGTCAGATCAACGACGACAACCAGCGCGACGACTGATTAGGGGAGGCGAGATCGCCCGGGCGGTCAGCGACCGTCCGGGCGATTCTCGATCCCGCCGATGACGGCGAGCCCGAACGCGGCGGCGCGTGCACCGTCGACCACGCGGTGGTCGAACGTGATGGCGATCGTTCCCGTCTGCCGCACGGCCACCTCGCCGTCGCGGACGACCGCGCGGGGGGCGACCCGCCCGATGCTCAGAATCGCGACCTCCGGGTAGTTCACGATCGGCGTCTGGAAGAGGCCGGCGAGCTTGCCGGCGCTCGTGACCGTGAAGGTCGAGCCGCGCAGCTCCTCCGCAGCGAGCGATCCCGCGCGGGCGCGCTCCGCGAGGTCGGCGATCTCGGCCGCGAGCTCGTCGGCGGACTTGGTGTCCGCAGCCCGCACGACCGGGACGACGAGGCCCTCGTCGGTCTGCACGGCAATCCCCACGTCGTAGCGGTCGAGGTAGACGATCGCGTCGCCGTCGAGGCGCGCGTTCAGCTCGGGGAACTCGGCGAGGGACTCGGCGGACGCCTTGACGACGAGCGGCAGCAGACGGTCGAGCGGGACGCCCTCGAAATCGCATTCCTCCACCCAGGTGACCGGAGGCACCTCGCGGTGCGCGCGCGTCATGTGCTCCGCGATGACGCGGCGAACTCCACGGAGCGGCTCGCGTCGGCCCTCGCCGCCGCCGGCCGCGGCGCCTCGCACGTCCGCCTCGGTGATCCGCCCGCCCGGCCCACTCCCGGCGATGCTCTCGAGGTCGACGCCGAGCTCCTGCGCGATGCGCCGCACGATGGGCGTCGCCTGGACGCGTGTCGGCGCCCCGGACGCTTGTGACACGTCGTTGTTTGCGACGGAGCCGGGCTCATCTGGGCGAGCAGGCGCTTGCGACAACGTGTCACTAGCTCGCTCGCTGGTCGTCTCGTCCGGGTCGCCGATGAGAACGAGCTCGGTCCCGACCGGAACGACCTCGCCCGCGGGCACGAGGATCCTGAGCACCGTCCCCGCGTAGGGCGAGGGGATGTCGACCGTCGCCTTGTCCGTCTGGATCTCGACGAGCGGGTCGTCCTCGCCGATCTCCGCGCCCTCGGCGACGAGCCAGCGGGCGACCTCGCCCTCCGTGAGCCCCTCGCCGAGGTCGGGAAGCTTGAACGCGCGCGCCATGCTCAGGCGTGATTCTCGTGTGCAGCACGCCGCTCGCGCCAGCGGCTACCGCGCGCGACGAGCATTGCGAGCGCCGCGAGCGAGATCAGGAGCGGCGGCGCGATGAAGGCGATCGAGGACACGTAGTGGACGGCGCCGCATTCGTCACCGCACGTCGCAAAGTTGTTGGCGCCGTGGAACGCGGTTCCGATCGCGGCGAATGCCGCTATCCAAACGACGACCGCGACGACGAGGAGCGCGATCGCCGCCAGCCCCAGCCGTCCCCTCATCCACGCGGCCGCGAGTGCGCCACACGTCAGCGCGAAGAGCGCGACCACCGCAACCTGGACGATCCACGTGGACATCGCATCTGATTGTGGTCTAGCGGAGGGCGTCGTGCGCGAGCCGCGCGTGAACGCCGCGAACGCCGTTCACCATCTGGGTGATCCGCAGATCGACGACGAGGCTCGCGATCGCCAGCGCCTCTGCACGCGCGAATCCATGCTCACGGCCCATGAGGTCGAGCATCGCGTCGATCGCGATCGCCGCGGCCTCGTCGAGATCCTCGTCGAACCCGAGGGTCAGCCAGGCGTCCGGCGTCCACGCGATCGGGGTGGACAGCTCGAGATCGTCTCGCAGGTCGACTGTGAGCACGGCTCGCTCCAGAGGGCACTCGATGGCGAGCTGCGACACCTCGCCGTCGCCCTGGCGTGCATGACCGTCACCCGCAGAGAAGAGCGCGCCGTCGACTGGGATCGGCAGGTAGAGCCGGGTTCCTCCGATGAGCTCCTTGCAGTCGATGTTGCCGCCCCAGATGCGAGGCGGCGCGGTCGAGTGGACCCCTGCCTCCGGCGGAGGCATCCCCAGAACCCCGAGAAAGGGATGGAGATCGAGCTCATAGCCGCGCTCGGCGCGACCGACGCCGGCACCCGCGTCGAGCGTCCAGTCGAGGGAGACGCCGGGGCCGCTCGACAGTCCCAGGCGATCGTTCAGCGGCGTCGACCAGTCCGCCGCCGCACACCAGCCCCACGAGGCGACGACGACCTGCTCGATGCCGACAACCAGAGTCTGGCCGGCGCGGGCGCCGCGCACCTCGACCGGGCCGATCAGCGCGTGCCCGGCATCGAGCTCGTCGTCGCGCGGGGCGAAGGGCTCACCGGACAGGTCGCGCCATCCCGAGCTGAGGCAGGAGAACGCGATCGTGTCGCCCGGTTCGACTGCAAGGACCGGCTCGAGGTCGCGGGAGAAGTGGCCGTGCAGGGTCCGCCGCTCGACCGGGATCTCGTGCTGCGCCATCAACGGATGCACCCCACGACGGATGTCATGCCACTCGCTCCAGGAAGCCGTGGTAATCAACGACGAACCCGTCCGCGTCGAACTCGATGTCGGCCGTGAAGGAACCAGACGAGTAGCGAACGAGCGCGCCACCGAGCGGCTCGTACCGCTGCTCCGACGAGACGACCTCGAGCTCCGGCACGCGCACGAACCGCATGGTGTAGTCCCTGGGCTCGCCTCCATCCAGCAGACCGTCCCGTGCCACGGGCAGGGAGTTGAAGAAGGGGGAGGCGAAGACGTCGAAGAAATCCGCGTCCCCAAGCTCGACCGTTGCGCGCTCGCCGCCCACGACCTCGAGCTCGAGGAGCGGACCGTCGAGGCGCCAGCGCAGCTCGTAGGAAAGGCCGATCTGCGTGCCGGCGGCGCGATCGAGCGTGTCCACGTGCGCGATCTCCATCCCGGGCGCGTCGACCCGGCGCCACACGAGCTGCCGCATCAGGCGGAGAGCACGCGGCGGGCGGCGTCGACAACGCGCTCGACCGACGGCATGTAGGCGTCCTCGAGCTGCCAGTACGGGTATGGAACGTCGTACCCGGTCACCCGGATCACCGGGCCCTGCAGGTCGAAGATCGCCTTCTCGGCGAGCACCGCGGCTACTTCCGCGGCGAAGCCGCACACGCGCGGCGCTTCCTGGACGACCACGACGCGGCCCGTCTTCGCGACCGACGCGAGCAGGCCGTCCTCGTCGAGGGGCTTGAGGCTACGGAGGTCGAGCACCTCGCACGAGGCCTCGTCCGCGAGTGCATCGGCGGTGCCGAGGGCGACGTGCGTCATCGCCCCGTAGGCGACGAGCGTGAGGTCCGAGCCCTCGCGCGCGACGCGGGACGAGCCGAGCGGCACGACGTGCTCGCCGTCCGGCACGTCCTCCTTGGCCGTGCGGTAGTGGAGCTTCGGTTCGAGGACGACGACCGGGTCTGGGTCGCGGATCGCGGCGGCGAGCAGGCCCTTGGCGTCGGCGGGGCTGGACGGGATGGCGACCTTCACCCCGGGCGTGTGCACGTAGTAGGTCTCGGGGGAGTCGTCGTGCAGCTCCGGGGCGCGCACGCCGCCGCCGTAGGGCATGCGGATCGTCAGCGGAAAGCTCATCGTCCCGCGTGTGCGCCAGCGGTAGCGCCCGACGTGGTTGATGAGCTGGTCGAGGGACGGGTAGCTGAACGCGTCGTACTGCATCTCGACGACCGGGCGCCAGCCGGCCATGCACAAGCCGACCGCCGTCCCGAGGATCCCGGCCTCGGCGAGCGGGGTGTCGACGCAGCGCTCGGCGCCGAAGCGCTCCTGCAAGCCGGCGGTCGCCCGGAAGACCCCGCCGAGCTTGCCGACGTCCTCGCCCATGACCATGACCGAAGAGTCGCGCTCCATCTCGACGTGGAGCGCGTCGTTCACGGCCTCGACGAGAAGGAGCTCAGCCACGGAGGATCCTCCGCAGCTCCTCCTGCTCGGCGAGAAGCGGCGCCGGCGGCTCGGCGTAGGCGTGCTCGAAGACGAGCGACGGGTCGGCGTCGGGCTCCGCCTCAGCCTGCGCGATCCCTTCCCGCATCCGTTCGAGCGCCTCGGCCTCGATCTCGTCCGCGAGCGACTCGGTCAAGACCCCGAGCCGCGTCAGGTAGCCCGCGTACCGCCCGACGCACTCGTTCTCGCGCGCCTCCTCGACCGCCTCGGCGTCGACGTAGAGGGAAGGGTCGTCGGCGGTCGCGTGCGGGGCCGCGCGATAGGTGACCGCCTCGATGAAGGTCGGGCCGTCGCCCGCGCGTGCTCGGAGCGCCGCGTCGCGGGTGGCCTCGTACACGGCGAGCACGTCCGCGCCGTCGACCCGCACGCCGGGAATGCCGTAGCCGATTGCCTTGTCCGCGAGCGTCGGTGCGGCCGACTGCGCGGAGACCGGAGTCGAGATCGCCCATTGGTTGTTGTTGCAGAACAGGATCACGGGCGCCTTCATGACGCCGGCGAAGGTCGCGCCCTCGTGGAACGCTCCCTCGGAGGTGGCGCCGTCGCCGAAGAGCGTCAGGGCGACGCGATCCTCGCCCTTGAGCGCCGAGCCCCAGGCGAAGCCGACCGCGTGCGGGATCTGCGTCGCGATGGGTACGCAGATCGATGCGACGTTGTACTCGGTCGGGTTCCACCAGCCCGCCGGATGACCCCTCCACCACGAGAGCACGGTCGAGACGGGCATCCCGCGGAGGAGGCCGATGGCCGACTCGCGATAGGCGGGAAAGATCCAGTCACGATCCTCGAGCGCGAACACCGACCCGGCCTGCATCGCCTCGTGTCCCCAGAAGATCGCGTACGTGCCGATGCGGCCCTGGCGGTGGTAGACGAGCGAGCGCTCGTCGTACGTCCGCAGGAGCAGGAGGTTGCGGTACAGCTGGAGCAGATCCTCTGCGTCGAGGCCCGAGACCTGGCCGTCGGGGATGGCCTCGCCGTCCCCGATCACACGGCGCAGATCCGCTTCCGCCGGGAGCACGCGGCTCATCGCCGGCCCAGTGTAGATGGCTGATGCCCCGATCTCGCGCGTCCGGCTGCGCGATCTGGCGCGTCCGGGCCGCTACCGCCCGGACGCACCCCGCGAAGCGGCCTGGCGGCGGGCGTGCGCTTCGCGGAGCGGCCAGCTCACGCTCCGGAGACGGCGATCCCGTGGCATCAGCCATCTGGTCAGACGAATACCGTGACGGCGTCCCGCTCGGCCTCGTACACGGCCTCGACGACGTCGCCCGCGTCCTCGCCGTCCACCTGCAGGGGCAGCGGCGTGTCGCAGCGGACGACGATCCGGTCGAGATCGTGCGCGGCGAGCGCATTGGCGTCCTTGATGCCCGAGCCGCGCGCGCCGCGCAGCAGGGCGCGCGGGAAATCTCGGGCACGCAGCTTGACCGGTGCGAGGTACGCCAGCCCGGCGTCGAAATCGGCGTCCGGCACCAGCTCGAGCGCGAAGGCACCTGCGTACGTGTACGGCGTGCAGTTCGCGACGAGGACGAACGCCGCCCGGCCGGCGTCCTCGATCTCGAGGCGCTCGTCGAAGCGACCCCGGCGTGCCCAGAGAGCGCTGCTCGTCACCCGCATGAACGCGATGTCACCAGGGCGCCTGCCGTCGGGATGCCGGCCGAGCTCGTCCACCCTGCGCACGAGCTCCGCGTCGAGGCCGATCCCGGCGCTGAACCCGAAGCGGCGGCCATTCACGCGTCCGAGCCCGATCCGTCTCGTCGTGCCGGTGGCAATCCGTTGCGCCGCCTTCGCCGGGTTCCGCGGGAGCCCGAGGGCGCGCGGCAGCACGCTCGTCCCGCCGCCCGGGATGAACCCGAGCGGGACGTCGAGCTCGACGCCGTTCAGCACCTCGTTGAAGGTGCCGTCGCCGCCGTACACGTAGATCGCGTCGACGCCCGACGCGGCGCGTGCGATCTCGGTCGCTTCGCCAGCGGCGGTCGTGAGCTGCGTGTCCGTGTCGTCCGGAAGAGCCGCCCGGACGGCCGCGAGCCGGTGCTCGTCCACGCCCGAGGCGAACGGGTTGACGATCAGCAACGACGTCACGGCTGCATCATGGAGGTCGGCCGCTCCCCTGCGCCCGCGTAGGATCGCGGGATGGACGACGGTGTCCTGCGCGAGCTGGCGCGTGCGCTCGACGGCCCCGTGCTCACTCCCGAGGACGACGGGTACGACGCGGCACGGGTGATTTTCAACGCTGCCGTCGACGCCCGGCCCGCGGTGATCGCCTACTGCCGTGGGCCGGCCGACGTCGCGACAGCACTCGACTTCGCGCGAAGCAACGCGCTCGAGGTCGCGGTACGCGGCGGCGGTCACAACCCGGCCGGGCACTGCATGTGCGAGGACGGGCTGGTGATCGACCTTTCGCAGATGCGAGCCGTCGGCGTCGACCCGTCGGGCGGGATCGCACGCGCCGGGGGCGGCGCGACGTGGGGCGACTTCGACACGGCGACGCAGGCCGCCGGACTCGTTACGCCGGGCGGGGTGGTGGTGACGACCGGTGTCGCCGGCCTCACGCTCGGCGGCGGGATCGGCCACCTCACGGCCCAGCACGGACTGACGTGCGACAACCTGGTCGGAGCGGAAGTCGTCACGCCCGACGGCACCGTGATCGAAGTGAGCGAGGAGGAGAACGCGGAACTGCTGTGGGGCCTCCGGGGCGGCGGTGGGAACTTCGGTGTCGCCACCAGGCTCGACTTCAGGCTCTTCCCGCTGAAAGGCGTGGTCGGCGGGATCCTCCAATACCAGGGTGGAGGAATCCGCGAGGCGCTCCGCCGGTTCCGCGACCTTGCTGCCGGTTCGCCGGTCGACATGTCCTGCCAAGCGGTGATCGGACGCGACGAGGCGGGCGAGCCGGTGCTCGTCGTCGCGCCAACGTACACGGGGTCGGGCAGTAGTTCCGCGGCAATCACGACGCTCCGGGCAGTGCCCGGGCTCGTCGCCGACCAGGTTCGCGAGCACTCGTTCCTCGACCAGCAACGCGTGTTCGACTCCCCGTACGGCGAGAATCGGCACTACTGGAAGGGCCACTTCGTCCGCGAGCTACCGGATGAGCTGATCGACGAGCTCGTGTCACGCGTCCACGATGAAGGGCGCCCGAACGACCACGTACTGATCGAGTCGCTGCACGGGGCTCCGAAGCAGACGAGTCCGGAGCACGGGGCCGTGGGCTTCCGGCAGGCGGCGTTCAACGTCAGCGCTATGGCGAGCTGGCAAGCGGCGGCTCACGACGAGGCTCATATCGCCTGGGCGCGTGAGACGGCGGCGGCGATGGAGCCGTGGTCCGCGCGCGGAGGCGGCTACGTGAACTACATGCAGGCGGACGAGCCGATCGAGCGCGTCCGAGATGCATTCGGGACGGACTCGTTCGACCGGCTCCAGGCGCTGAAGCGGCGGTACGACCCGAACAACCTGCTGCGCCGCAACCAGAACGTCCCGCCCGGCGCAGGCTAGGGCGGCGTCGCGTACCCGCGGATGCCGTCGACGAGGATCGCCGTGAAGCGGTCGGCGAGCTCGTCGGTGTCGCGGCCGGGCTCGAGCCACGTGTACGCCCAGTTCGCCGCCGAGAGGACGAGCAGGGTCGCAGCCGCAGCGTCGAGGTCGGTGCGCAGCCCGCCGGTCTCCACACCCTCGCGGAACAGCGCTCTCCAGCGCTCCTCGTAGCGACGCCGCTCGGCGAGGAACTCGTCGCGGTGCTCACCCTGGAGGTAGCGCCACTCGCGGATGAAGACCGTCGCGACCTCCAGCTGCTCGACGACGACGCGGAGGTGGCCTCGGAGCGCGAGCCGGATGCGCTCGACCGCCGAGGCGTCTTCCGGAACGTCGTCGAGCGCTGCATGGAAGGCGGCCGCGCCCTCACGCAGCGTCGCGTAGAGCAGCTCCTGCTTCGAGCCGGTCAGGGAGTACAGCGACCCCTTCTGCACGCCGAGCGCCTGCGCGAGCGCGTCCATCGACGTCCCGTGGAATCCGCGCTCGGCGAACAGGCGCGCAGCTTCGCGGTTCAGCTCGTCCCGACGGGTAGCCACTACACTCGATGCTAACGACCGTTCGGTAGGGAGGCGATCACGTGGACGCACGAACGCAGGAGTTTCTCGAGTACGTCCAGTCCGGCGGACAGGTCGAGGTTACGGACTGGATGCCCGACGAGTACCGCTCGCGGCTCGTCAAGTTCATCGAGATGCACGGGAACTCGGAGCTCATGGGCGTCCTCCCCGAGCGCGACTGGATCCTGCGCGCGCCGACGTTGCAGCGGAAGCTCGCGCTCACGGCGAAGATCCAGGACGAGGTCGGCCACGCGCAGCTCATCTACCGCGTCGTGGAGGATCTCGGCAAGCCGCGAAGCGCCTGCCTCGACGACCTCGTCGCGGGCAAGGCGAAGTTCCACAACGTCTTCCACTACCCGACGAAGACCTGGGGCGACGTGGGCGTCATCGCCTGGCTCGTCGACGCCGCCGCGATCGTCTCGCAGAAGGCGCTCCTCAAGTGCTCGTACGCGCCCTACGCGCGGATCATGAAGAAGATCTGTTGGGAGGAGTCCTTCCACATCCTCCACGGCCGCGACGTCATCCTCGCGCTCGTGACCGGCACGGACGAGCAGTTCGGCCTGGTGCAGGAGGCGCTCGACCGCTGGTGGGAGCCTCTCATGCACTTCCACGGGAACCCGATCCCGCCCGACGAGGATCCCATGTACGTCTGGCGGATCAAGAGCCAGGGCAACGAGGAGGCGCGGCAGCAGTTCCTCGAGGGCTACGTGCCGCAGATCCGCGAGCTCGGGCTCACGATCCCCGATCCCGCG
>JBKPLV010000123.1:0-2692 GCA_046731795.1 Actinomycetota bacterium
ACGCCGCCTCCGAGCAGCCGCTTTCCGGTCGGGCAGGCCGTGGCCTGGGTCTTCGGCGTGACGCTGTTGGACGTCGACGTGGACTCGACCCTCTCGAGACCGGTCAATCCGGCTGGACCGGCAGGTCCGGCGGGCCCCGTGGGACCAGCCGGGCCACGTGCGCCTGCGGGCAGCTGACCGGTCGCGAAGTCGACGCGGAGCAAGGAGTGGTTCTTCACTTTCGACGAGATCACAGCGGAGTTCTTGAGCTGCGACGTTCCCACGCTGTTCCTGGGAAGAGCCTGAACCGCCGCGAAGCTCGTGCCGCCGAGAGCCAGTGCGAGCGCGAGGCATGAGATCACGAGCGCAGGCGAAGGGCGCCGTTTGGAGATCATGAGTACCTCCTGTTCGTCGTCTGCCTGTGGAGCGCGGACCGTACCAACGGCCCTTGAGGGCTCCGTAAAGGACGGTTGCCGGTAAATCCCCTGCTAAACGGGGTCTTTACTCAACCGTCACAGTCTTCGCGAGATTCCTCGGCTGATCGACGTTGAGGCCGCGGAGCCGCGCGATCCGGTACGCGAGGAGCTGCAGCGGGAGGATGGCGAGCACGACCTGGAGGAACGCCGGTGTCTTCGGCACGTAGATGACGTCGTCGGCGTGGTGCTGGATGTCCTCGTTGCCGTCGGTCGCGATCGCGATGACGTGCGCGCCACGCGCTCGCACCTCCTGGATGTTCGAGACGATCTTGTCGTAGACGTGGATGTTCGTCGCGACGACGACGACCGGGGTCTGCTCGTCGAGGAGCGCGATCGGCCCGTGCTTCATCTCGCCAGCCGAGTAGGCCTCGGTCGGGATGTACGAGATCTCCTTCAGCTTCAGCGCGCCTTCGAGCGCGACCGGCAGGCCGATGTGTCGCCCGAGGTAGAGGAAGAAGGCGGCGTCGTGGTAGCGCTGCGCGATCTCGTCGATCGGGTGGCTGCCGTCGAGGAACGCCTGGATCTTGGCCGGGAGCTTGTAGACGAAGTCGAGGATGAACTCGATCTCGCCGGGCGGGAGGGTCTCCCGAACCTGCGCGAGCTTGAGCGCGACGAGATAGATGAGGGCGATCTGCGCCGTGAACGTCTTCGACGCGGCAACGCCCATCTCCAGGCCCGCGCGGGTGTACAGCACGGAGTCGACCTCGCGCGTCACCTGCGAGCCCATCATGTTCGTGATCGCGACCGTTCGTGCGCCCTTCTCGCGTGCGAGCTTCAGCGCCTCGATCGTGTCGCGCGTCTCGCCCGACTGCGAGATCCCGATGACGAGGTCGTGCTCGTTGATAACGGGGTTCCGGTAGACCCACTCGCTCGCGATGTCGAACTCGACCGGGACGCGCGCCCACTCCTCGATGACGTAGCGCCCGACGACGCACGCGTGGTAGGCGGTTCCGCACGCGAGCAGGACAATGCGGCGGAGGTCGCGCAGCTCGTCGTCGGTCATCCCGAGGCCCTCGAGGACGAGGCTGCCGTGGCGCACGCGGTCGCCGATCGTCTCCGCGACGGCCTCCGGCTGCTCGTAGATCTCCTTGAGCATGAACGTCTCGAACCCGCCCTTCTCCGCGCCTTCGTCGTCCCAGTCCAGCTCGACGACGTCGTGCTCGAGGGGGGCGCCCTCCACGTCCTGGAACACCGCGCCCTCCGGACGGATGGCGACGATCTCGCCGTCGCTCGGGAACTGCACGACCCGTGTCTCGCGCAGGAACGCGGCCGCGTTCGACGCGAGGAACATCTCGTCCTCGCCGACACCGACCACGAGCGGCACCTGGTGGCGCGCGCCGACGAGGAGTCCGGGATGGTCGTGGTGGATCACGACGAACGCGAAGTGCCCCTCGAGCTTGGCGAAGGCGAGCCTGACGGCCTCGACGAGATCGCCTTCGTAGTAGCGCTCGATGAGGTGCGTGACGGTCTCGGCGTCGGTCTCGGAGCTGAAGGTGTGTCCTTCCGAGACGAGGCTCTCGGACAGCTCGCGGTAATTCTCGACGATGCCGTTGAGCACGATGGAGAGCTTCGACGCCTTGCAGCCGGCAAGCGGGTGGGCGTTCGCCTCGGTCACGCCGCCGTGGGTCGCCCACCGTGTGTGTCCCAGACCGGTCGTCGCGGCGGAGCCGTTGCTCCCCGCGCGCTCCTTCAGGTTGCCGAGCGGACCGACCGCGCGGACGTACTCGAGCCCCTCGTCCTCGAGGAGCGCGATCCCGGCGGAGTCGTAGCCGCGGTACTCGAGGCGCTCGAGCCCGTACAGGAGCAGCGGCTTGCACTCACGAGGGCCGACGTATCCGATGATTCCGCACATGGTGTTAGCTACGCAGCGACACGATCCGCGAGCGCGGATGCCGTCGCGCGGAAATCTCCAAAGGCGTCCGCTTCGCGGCCGCTGGGTTTGTGGTGGACATCCATTCCGCCATAGGGCCTCAGTAAACGCGAAAGAGCCCGGCGGCGCCCTCCGTCGGGCTTAGCCGAGCTCCTCAATGAGCGCGGCGATGCTAGCACAGAGGGTCTCTGCATCTTCTTCACTTTCCGCCTCCACCAGAACGCGAAACAGCGGCTCCGTGCCCGAGGGGCGCACGAGCACGCGGCCGCTGTCGCCGAGCTCGGCGTTCACGCGCTCGACCTCGTCCGTCACGGCCTGCGGAAGCTCGCGCGCCGAGACGCGCACGTTGCGGAGCACCTGCGGGAAC
>JBKPLV010000124.1:0-1610 GCA_046731795.1 Actinomycetota bacterium
GTCGAGGTCGCGCTCCATGGCTCGGTCCGCGAGATCGACCTCGGTGTCGCGACCTACCGCACGTGGTCGGGCGGCGAGGGACGCTCGTCGTTCGCCAACGTGGCGAGCGCCGGCATCTCCGGCGCGATCGCGAAGCGGGCGAACGAGTCGTCCAAGGCACTCGGCGGCAAGGTCTCGTACTACTGGGCGACGCTCTCCGTGTTCTTCGGCTGGCAGACGGGGGTGATGCGCGTCACGGTGGACGGCGAGTCGCGCAGCGGGAACATGATCGACGCGCTCGTGTGCAACGGCCGCTTCCTGGGCGGCGGGATGATGATGTGCCCCGAGGCGGAGCCCGACGACGGCCTCTTCGACGTGCTGCTCATCGGCGACGTCACGAAGCGCGACCTCGCCTTCGTGCTCCCCAAGACCTACAAGGGAAAACACCTGCCCCACCCTCGACTCGAGCTGCTGCGCGGCAGCGTGGTCACCGTCGAGGCGGACGAGCCACTCCCGATCGAGCTCGACGGCGAGCAGCCCGGGACGACGCCGGTGCGCTTCGAGGTCGTTCCCCGCGCGCTGCGCCTGCGGGTACCGGCTCAGGGAAACTAGACGGCAGGCGGCGCCTGTCGACGGGCCGGCGCCTTTGCCTTCTTCAGCGCGGCGACGTCCTTCTCGAGCTTTGCGACGCGCGCCTCGAGCGCGTCGATCCCACGGACCTTCTTTGCGAGCTCGTCGACCCTCGTGCGCAGGTCGTTCACGGCCGTCAGGGCCTTCTGACCTCCAGGGAGCTCGGCGAGGCGCTGGAGCGCCTCCTCGCCGGCGTCCGCGAGCCGCGTCACGAAGTCCCGTTCGGCCGACTTGGTCTTCTGCGTCGTCTCTGGCATGCCGCAGTCATACCAGGCACGGCGCGGCTCAGCTACCCGAGCAGGTCGAGAAGGGCGGAGAGCGTCTCGCCGGCGGCCGCGTCGATCTTGAGCTCGGCTTGGTCGTCGAGCGCGGTCGGGCCTCTATTCACGATGGCGAAGGACCGCGCCTCGAGCGGCAGACCGGCGACCGGCCACACCTCGAGCGACGAGCCGACGACGAGCAGGAGCCGCGCGCCACGGGCGAGCCGGCTCGCCTTCTCCATGGCCTCCGCCGGCAGCAGCTCGCCGAAGAGGACGACTCCCGGCTTCAGCACCTCGCCGCACTGCGGGCACGTCGGGACGTTGCTCGCCTCGAGCTGGCCGAGCACCGCCTCGACGCCCTCCGTCCACAGACAGCCAACGCACTGCGCCGAGCGGATCGAGCCGTGCACCTCCACCACCTCGCGACTTCCCGCCTGCGAGTGCAGCGTGTCGATGTTCTGCGTGACGATCGCCGCCACGAGCCTGCGCCGCTCGAGCTCGGCGAGAGCCTTATGAGCCGCGTTGGGCTCCGCGCGGCGCAAGAGGTCGATCCGCTGACGGTAGAAGCTCCACACGTGGGCCGGATCGCGGCGGAACGCCCGAATCGAAGCGACCTCGAGCGGGTTGACCTCGGCCCAGATCCCGGTCGGGGAACGGAAGTCGGGGATGCCCGACTCGGTGCTCACCCCCGCGCCCGTGAGCACGACGCACGGCTGCCGGTCCCGGACGAGCGCGGCAAGC
>JBKPLV010000125.1:0-7780 GCA_046731795.1 Actinomycetota bacterium
GTCCCGCCGCACCCGAGCTCGCCGTCGTCCGTGTGCGGAGCGAGCACGAGCGCGTTCTTCCAGGCCTCGATCACCGCGCCATTCAATCATCGGCACTCGAAGGCCGAGTAACGTCCCGGCGTCATGGAGCACGCGCAGCTCGCGGAGATCGCCGCACTCGTCGGAGCCCTCGGCGCGGTGGGCGTGCTCGTGACTCGCGGCGGCATCTTTCCACTGATCGGCCTCGGGCTCCTCGGCATCGCAACCGGCGCGATCGGCTGGTCGCTCGTGGGTGACGACGAGGTGCGGCTGCTCTTCGAGGATCCACAGGGCGTCGCACTGGTCGTCACCGGCGCGGCGGCGGCTGTCGTGCTCGCGGTGCCGCTCGCCCGCTACCCGGAGGCCGTCCCGGTCGCCCTGCTCGCGGTAGCGCCGTTCCGCGTGCCCGTGCAGGTCGGAGACCAGGAGGCGTTCCTCCTCCTGCCGCTCTACCTCGTCATCTCCGCGGCAGCGCTCGCGCTTGCCTACCGCATCCTCCGTGGAGAGCGACCGGCGCCGCCACCGTTCCTCCTCGCTCTGCCGCTCGCGGCCTTCGTCACGTTCGCGTCGACGTCGTTCCTGTGGACCTGGGACGAGCGCTCGGGCGGGATCACGCTCGCGTTCTTCGTGTTTCCCTTCGTCGCCGGCCTCGCCACCGTCGCGAGAAGCCCGATCACAGAGTGGCTGCCGCGAGCCCTGCTCGTGACGCTCGTCGCGCTCGGGACGCTCTTCGCCGCGATCGGGATCTGGCAGGCCCACACGCGCACCCTCTTCTTCGGACGCGATGTAGCGGTGGCGAACGCGTACACGACCTTCTTCCGCGTGACATCGCTGTTCAAGGACCCGAGCCTGTATGGCCGCTACCTCGTCGTTCCGATAGCCGTCCTGCTCGTCGCCATTCTCGTGCGCCGCGGACGGACGCGCGACTGGGTCGTGGCGGCCCTCTTCGTCGCGTTCCTGTTCCTCGGGCTCTTCTACTCCTACTCCCAGTCGAGCTTCGTCGCTCTCTTCGTGGTCACGTTCGGCGTCGCAGTCGTCGGCGCTGATCGGAGGACGCGCGTGGTGCTCCTTGCCTGCGCGCTCGTGGCGACCCTTGCAGCAGCGGGTGTCGCCGGCGCGTCGATCGGCGGCCGCTCAGCGCGAGACGTGACAAGCGGACGCTCGCGGCTCGTCGAGGTGACCCTCGACGCCTTCCAGGCGCGCCCGGCCGCGGGCGTCGGCATCGGAGGCCAGCCCCGTGCGAGCGCCGATATCGCAAAGAAGGGATCGCCGAGCCGGAACGCGTCGCACACAACGCCGCTGACGATCCTCGCCGAGCTCGGCGTCGTCGGCTTCGCCCTCTTCGCCTGGCTCCTCGCAGCAACGGGCTGGGCGCTCTACCTCGTCGCCCGTAGCGACCTCACCTTCGGCGTCGGGCTGGGGGCCGTCCTGCTCGTGCTGTTCGTGCACTCGCTGCTGTACGCGGGCCTCTTCGAGGATCCGCTCACATGGGGCGTCATCGGGCTCGCCGCGGCGGCGCTCGCCCGCCTGCCCGAGCCTACGTCCGTGCAGGAGCCGGCTGCCGCCGACGCGGCCCCGGCCGCTCCCGAGCTGCTGGCACACTGACGCCCGGCCGCTGCCCGCGGACCCTGATTCATGCCGAAAGCCTTCGTCTGGATCCTCGTTGCGGTCACCGTGAGCGTGCTCGCCCTGTTCGGGCTGGCGATCGCGGTGGCGCTCACGACCCAGGATCGGCCATCCGGCTCGCTCGACACCGAGCTCGAGGGAGTCACGGTCTCGACGCAGACGACGACCACGACCACGCCGCCTGCGCCTCCTCCGCCGCCCGAGCCGACTGCCGACCAGCGCTGCTGGAACGAGTTCGGCGCCAATCCGGAGCGCTCGCTCTCGCGCCCGCGGGCGATCCTCGGCCTGCCGGCGAGAAAGTTCACGTGGATGTTGGGGCTTCACAGCTACATCGAGTTCCCGCCGGTCTACTGCGAGGGCGAGCTCTACGTGAACGGCTTCACGGGGACCACGTTCGCCGTCGACGCCGAGACCGGGAAGATCCGCTGGACTCATCGCGTCGGCGGCAAGCTCCCCTCGAGCCCCGGAATCGACGGCCCTCGCCTGCTCGTCGCCTCGCAGGACGGCACGGTGACGGCGCTCGCTCGAGACTCCGGCCGCGAGGTGTGGCAGGTGCGCACGGCGGGAAAGGTCGAGTCGTCACCTGTCGTCGTTGGCGGCCTCGTCTACTTCGGCTCGCACGACGGACGGCTGTTCGCCGTGCGCTCACGCTCCGGACGAGTCAAATGGGCGTACCAGACCGGTGGACGGATCAACGCGAGCCCCACCATCGTCGGTGAATCCGTCTGCGTGACGAACTACTCGGGAGCGTTCATCTGCCTCGACCGGCGGACGGGCGCCCGGCGCTTCGCGACGTACGTGAAGCGCGACTTCCTGCGCTACGAGAGCTTCTACGCCAGTGCCTCGAGCGACGGCGCCCGGCTCTTCTCAGTCGCGCGCTCGGGCAAGGTCGTGGCCGTCGACGCCTCCGACGGCCACGTCGCGTGGACGGCCGGCGTGGGCGGGCTCGGCTACACGACCCCCGCGGTCTCCGGGGGACGCGTCTTCGCCGGTGGCTTCGACGGCCGGCTCCGCGCATTCCGGGCCACGAACGGCGCCGAGCTGTGGAGCACCTCGCTCGCGGGACGGCTGCTCGGCGCCCCCGTCGTGATCGGCCCGTACGTCTTCGTGTCCGTGCTCGAAGGGCACACGTACGCCCTTCGGGTCACCGACGGGAAGATCGTCTGGCGGCGACCGCTCGGGAAGTACGCACCGGGCATCGCGACGGAGAAGACGTACTACCTCTCCCTCAACGGCCGCCTCATCGCCGTGAGCGGCCGCAACATCCCGGTGTCACGCCGATAGCCGTGGGTGTCGGCGCCGCCAGAGCGGCGAGCGCTGAACCGCCGACGCCGTGAGATTCCAGCCGGCGAGCCGCGCGGCGTAGACGCCTCGCACGAGAGCCGCCCGCACCCCGCCGCGCCCGGATGACGCGCGCTCGTAGCCGAGCCCCTCGAGGAGGTCGCCCGCAACCGCCTCGAACGCGGCGACGTCGGCAGCGGGCATGTCCTCCCGCCAGCTCCTCACGCCGGTCGTGGGCGGCCGCAGGAGGCGCTGCTGGTGCGGCTTGGCCGAGACGTCGACGGAACCCGCGTAGTCGAGCATCGCAGCCTCGAAGGGGATCTCCGCGAACTCGCAGATCTCCCGCACGACTCGCTCCGGCTCCGACACGAGCGCCTCGTAGCGAACCTCGAGGTAGCGACCCGCTCCGACGCGGCGCCCGAGGGCATGCGCGGCGGAGATCTCGCTGCGCCAGAGACATGCGAACTGCGCGGGCGTGGTCGGATGTGCCCACGTGCGCGTGTACGTCCCCTTGGGCATCTCGAGGAAGGAGAGCGCAGCGTCCCGTCCGTCCCGGACGAGGTGGACGTACTGCGCGTCGGGGAACAGCCTCTCCAGGAGAGGAAGGTGGCGCATGTACATCGGCGTCTTGTCTCCCCAGCGTGGCTTGCCGGCGTGCGCGGCATAAACGTCGAAGATCGCCGCGATCGCGTCGCCAGTGCGCATTCCGGCTCGGACCCGGGGAGCGACGTCGCCGGCCCGAAGCCCCCACTCCCGAATCGTCGGAATCCGGGCCACGTCGTCGAGGAAGCGGTCGACGTCGATCGTCCGACCGTGGCGGCGGGCGAGAAGAGGGATGAAGAACGACTCGTCGGGAATGGCGATCCCCGGCGAGCGGTCGAGGACGACGCGGAGGAGCGTCGTGCCCGAGCGACTGACGCCGAGGACGACGAGCGGCGGGCTCACCGGACCAAGGCCGACGCCGGAAGGACGTCCACCGCGGCACGCGCCGCGCGGCCGCCCACCGTCACGTACAGCGTGTGCGGGCCCGGAGTCTCCGGCGCGTGCAGCACGAGTACCTGGCGCGTCCCGGTCCCGCGCTTGCCGGCGAAGAGCCAGTCGTACGACGTCGCGTCGGTGCGCACGCGGACCGAGAAGCGCTTCCCGACGACCACCTTGATGCGGTCGCGCGAGAGCTCGACGAACCGGACCCGAACGGGCACCGCACGGGTCCGCATCGAGCGATTGCCTGCGCGGTCCACGGCTCGCAGCCGGATCTCGTAGATCCCCGGACGTACGGTCCGCCCATTCACGAGTCCGAACCAGACGAGCTTGCCTTGGAGCAGCCGGAATTTGCTCTGCACGCGCTGCCTACCGTCGACGAGCATCACGGCTCTCGCACGCTCGTCGATGCGGTAGGTGGCGGTCACGCGATCGCGCTGCCCGTCGCCGTCCGGTGAGAACGCGCGCGGGAAGACGCGCACGAGGGTGATCACCGGAGCGGTCGTGTCCACGCGTATCGGGTTCGGCAGGACGATCGTCCGCCCGTTGCGCTCGAGCTGCACGCGCGGCCGGTACACACCCTCCGGCACGACCTGCCCCGCCTCGTTGAGCCCGTCCCACGTGTACGAGACGCGACCCTTCCGCTCGCGGCGCTTCCGGACGAGCGTGCGAACCGAGCGTCCGTTGCGGTCGAGGATGTCCACCGTCACGGTCTCGTGCCGGCGGAGCTTGAAGGAGATCACGGCAACGTCACGGGCGCATTCGCACACGGGCGAGAACACGCGATCGACCCGCGTTCCCGTGACCGGGCTCCGCTCGAGCTTCAGCCGCTCCGTGACAGCGAACGCCGCCGCCGTGGCGCCGAGCAGAGCGAGGACGATGAGGAGCTGTGGCCACCGCGCCAAGGCGGCATCAACCTACTCGCTTACGAGGGCTGCTCCCGCTCGATCCCGCGCACCAGTACGAACGGCTCCGCGTGATCGCAGCCACAGCTCGCTCCGTAGAACTCGGCCGCGGCGCGGATGGCACGCTCGCTGCGCGGATGCGGATACTCGCGGCGCTCGGTCTCGTATTGCGCGAACGCGGTGACCTTTTGCTCGATCGTCGTGGTGATGTCGACGAACCAGTTCGGGACGAACCAGTTCAGCGGCGCCGGCGTCCACTCGGTGCTCGAGGTCGGGGCATACGTCAGGAGGCGCCGCACGGTCTGGCCCGGTACCGGTCGCGTCGCCACCGAAACGGAGTCGAACAACGTCCGGTGGTCGAGGTTGACGTCCGGATGCGGTGTGTAGACGCACTCCGGCGTGAAGTCGTCGACGTGCTCCTCGACGACGCGGTTCACCTCGACGTGGGGGAGCGTGTCGAGACGCATGTCCGGGAGCTCGAGGTGCACGTAGTCCATCACGCCCAGCTGGGCGGCCGCGCGAAGGGCTTCCTCCTCCTTTCGCAGCCGTGTCTCCGAGTCGCCGGGGTACTGGGTCGACGAGCCGTCAGTGACGACGACGACCCGGACCTGGTCGCCGCGCTCGACGTGCAGGGCGATCGTCCCGCCCATTCCGAGCACCTCGTCGTCCGGGTGCGCGGCGAAGACGAGGACGCGTGTCATCCGAGGAGCATTCCAGTGCTCAGCGCTGCGTTCGTCTGGACGTCTTCGAGCACGAGCCCGCCATCGCCGCAGGCAACCACTGGCCCGGTCGGACAGACGTCGACGATCGTCCCGGCGGGCGCGGGGGCCTCGAGCTCCACCGGCCGCGCGTTCCAGACGATCACCTTCTCGTCGCCGAGGAAGGTGAACGCGCCGGGGTAGGGCCGCGTCTGCGCGCGCACCCAGTCGTAGAGGTACGGGGCCCGCGTCTCCCAGTCGATGATGCCGTCGGCCGGAGTCCGCTTGGGCCACGAGCTCGCTCGGCTCGGGTCCTGGGGAAGCCGCGGAGCGGTGCGCGCGACGAGTTGCGGAACGAGCTCGCGCGTCAGCTGTACGTGCGCATCGGCGAGCCGCGCGAAGAGGGTCGTCGCGGTCTCGTCCGGCTCGATGTCGACCACGACCTGCCCGACGATCGCCCCGGAATCGGCCGTCGCATCGAGGATCTCGAAGAGCGTCACGCCGGTGCGCGCGAGCCCGGTGAGGATCGCCCACGGGATCGGCGCACGGCCACGGTGTCGCGGCAGAAGTGTGGGATGCATGCCGAACACCCCCTCGCGTGCAAGCGCGATGAACGGGTCGCGGACGAGCTGCGACCAGCCGACCACGAAGATGAGCTCCGGCTCGAGCTTTCGAATCGCGTTCAACGTCTCAGGGTCGTTGATGTCCCGTGACTCGATCAGCGCCGCGTCGAGCCCCCCGACGACCTCGTCGAAGGAGCACTGGCCCGCGCGGTTCGGGTCGATCGGCCCTGGCAGCGTCACGACGCCGACGATCTCGGCGCCGGATGCGGCCGCCGCCTCGAGGCAGTCGCGACCGATGGTGTCGAAGCTGACCCAGACCGTGCGCATCGCCGCGCGATGGTATCGGCGCTATTCGGCGACCGAAGCCGGTTGTGCGCCGCGACTGCGGACAAAGCGGATCCAGCTGTGCCGCGCAAGCCAGACCAGCAGGAAGACGCCGCCCGCGGAAAGCACGATGACCACGATCGTTCCGGCGAACGGAACGTCGACGAGCTTGATCCCCGCGAGCCCGAGGATCCCGGCGAGCAGCAGCCGCAGGCGCTGCTCGGGGATCGAGAGCGTCAGCCGCCCGCCGATGAGGACGCCCGGGATCGAGCCGAGGAGCAGCCAGCCGAGGATCGAGAAGTCGATGTTCCCCGCGGCCCAGTGGGCGGCCCCTGCGACGTACAGCAGGATCGCCGCGTGGAAGATGTCGGTTCCCACGACCTTGTGAGCGCGGAGCGGGAAGACCACCAGGAGCGTCAGCCCGAAGAAGACACCACTGCCGACGGACGTGAGGCCAACGATGAAACCGCCGAGGAGCCCGATGAGGATCGCGGCGACCTTGTCTCGCGACGTCAGCTCCCAGTCGAGATC
The DNA here is from genome assembly GCA_046731795.1 of Actinomycetota bacterium. Classification (GTDB taxonomy): domain Bacteria; phylum Actinomycetota; class Thermoleophilia; order Gaiellales; family Gaiellaceae; genus GMQP-bins7. The sequence continues at coordinate 6,928 of JBKPLV010000125.1, forward strand.
CCCCACCGGCCCACTCGGCTGCACGAGGCTCTTCGCAATGAGGCCGACCGCGCCGAACAGCAACGCGGCGCCGAGGACCTGTCCGAGCACGGACTTTGCCTCGTCGCCGTAGCGGTCGGTGAGATACTCGTTGAGCCGGACACCGGCAAGCGACGCCGGAATCGATCCGACGAGCATCCACCCGGCAAGCCTCGCGCGCACGTTGCCCATGCGCCGGTGCTGGACGGCGCCGACGGACTTGAACACCGCTCCGTGCGCGATGTCGGTGCCGATCGCGGTCGACGGCGGGATACCGAAGATGAAGACGAGGATGGGGGTCATGAGCGAGCCACCACCCATCCCCGTCATGCCGACGAGCAAACCCGTGAACAGTCCGGCGAGGACGAACTGCCAGGTCACGGACGTTTTGTCCTACTGCCGGTACGCGTCGATGAGGACCTCTGCGACCTGGGGCCTCGTGAACTCGGCGGGTGGCACCTCACCGTTGCCGAGCATCTCACGAACCTTCGTGCCCGAGAGGAACACACGATCCTCCGGCCCGTGCGGGCACGACTTCGTGCTCGCCATCGACCCGCAGACGTTGCACCAGAACGTGTGCTCGAAGAACATCGGCTCGATGTCGAGCTCGTGGGGCGCGAACTCGTCGAAGATGAGCTGCGCGTCGTACGTCCCGTAGTAGTCGCCGACTCCCGCGTGGTCGCGGCCGACGATGAAGTGGGAGCAGCCGTAGTTCTTCCGGCAGATCGCGTGCCAGACCGCCTCGCGGGGACCGGCGTAGCGCATCGCCGCGGGAAACGCCGCGAGCAGCGTGCGCTCGGGCGGGTAATAGCGTTCGATCAGCCGCTCGTACGCT
>JBKPLV010000126.1:0-5451 GCA_046731795.1 Actinomycetota bacterium
GCGTCGTCTGCGGCGAGCTCTCGGACGACCGCTGGCGAGACCTCCTGTTCGCCTGGACGGTGGTGAAGCACGTCACCTCGAACGCGATCGTCCTCGCCCGCGACGGCCAGACGCTCGGGATCGGCGCCGGCCAGATGAGCCGGGTGGACTCGGTGCGCATTGCGATCGAGAAGGCACGCGATCTCGGCCACTCGCTTGAGGGCGCCGTGCTCGCCTCAGATGCCTTCTTCCCGTTCGCCGACGGCCCGCAGCTGGCGCTCGAGGCGGGCGTGTCCGCGCTGATCCAGCCCGGAGGGTCGAAGCGCGACGCGGAGGTGATCGAGGCGGTGGCCGCGGCCGGCGCGGCGATGGTCTTCACCGGGCGCCGCCACTTCCGGCACTAATGCGTCAGAGCTTGCGAATGGCGTCGCCAGGACACACGGCGCCGGGCGCGACGATTCGCGAGTTCATCCCGCGCAGTCGAAGCTCTCGGTTCGGCTTCGCATTGATGAAACGCGTCGCCTCGGACCCGAACCGCGCCGTGAACTTTGCGCACCCGGTGTGCGGAAGGTCGCTGACCTCGAGGATCGCCGAGCCGACCTCGATCCGGGTTCCGGGTGGCAGGTTCTCGTGGCGCAGGTCGAAGTCGACGTACAGCTGATCTCCGGCGAGCGCCCAGCGCTCGCGGTCACCCGCGACGAGATCGATGACGCGCGCGTTCATGAGCGTGATCTGCGCGGCCTTTCCGTCGTCGTCGGCGCCGTAACGGCCCGGTTGGGCGGGGCGCCAGCGATCGCCGACGAGGCCGTGCTCGAGGTCGAGGATGCCCTCGTCGAGGATCTCCCGCTCGCCTTCCACCGGGCGCCGTACGACGAGCTCCACGGTCCCGAGATCCGAGGGCGAGTCGAGGACGTGCGCGAGCCCTGCCTCGAGCTCGCCGGCGTCGATGTACAGGGTCACGCCGCCAGGCTACCGATCCCCGCGGCCGCGATCGGAGCCCACAGTCGCGGGTCCCGTGTGCGGAGGAAGTAGCCTTCCCGCGCGATGGCGCGCCGGGAGTTCCCCACCGTGCTCGAGCTCGTCGGGCACACGCCGATCGTCCGGCTCGCGCGCCTCTCGCGCGAGGTTCCGGGCGAGCTCCTCGCGAAGCTCGAGTACCTCAATCCGGGCGGTTCCGTGAAGGACCGGATCGGGCTCGCGATGGTCGAGGCGGCGGAGCGCGACGGCCGGCTGCGCCCGGGCGGGACGATCGTCGAGCCGACCTCCGGGAACACCGGCGTCGGCCTCGCGATCGCGGCGGCTCTCCGCGGGTACCGCTGCATCTTCGTCATGCCGGACAAGATGAGCCAGGAGAAGATCTCGATGCTGCGGGCCTACGGCGCGGAGGTCGTCATCACCCCGACCGCGGTCGACCCGCACTCGCCCGAGAGCTACTACGCGGTGTCCGACCGGCTCGCGGAGGAGATTCCCGGCGGCTTCAAGCCCGACCAGTACTCGAATCAGGCGAACCCCGAGGCTCACTACGCGACCACCGGCCCGGAGCTCTGGGAGCAGACCGACGGCGGTGACGTCGACGCGCTCGTCATCTCCGTCGGCACCGGCGGGACGATCACCGGCGTGGGCCGCTACTTCAAGGAGCACGGCTCGCAGGCGCGAATCGTCGCGGTCGACCCCGAGGGGTCCGTGTTCACCGCAGACGAGCAGCATCCGGAAGGCCCGTACCTCGTCGAGGGTATCGGCAAGGAGTGCTGGCCCGACACACTCGACGCGTCGGTGGTCGACGAATGGGTGCGTGTGTCGGACCGTGACTCGTTCCTCGCCGCGCGGAGGCTCGCACGGGAGGAGGGTCTGCTGGTCGGCGGCTCCACCGGCTCGACGGCGTGGGCCGGGATGCAGGTCGCGAAGCAGCTCGGCCCCGACTCGCGCGTGCTGATGATGTTCCCGGACTCCGGCCGCTCGTACCTCTCGAAGTTCTACGACGACAACTGGATGCTCCAGTACGGGTTCCTCGAGCGGACGACGCCGACGCCCGCGGTCGAGGAGGTGCTCCGCTTCCGGCACGCCGGGCACGAGGTCCCGGACCTGGTCACGATCGGCTCCCACGAGAAGGTGGGCGCGGCAATCGACGCGATGCAGCAGTACGGGATCTCGCAGCTCCCGGTCGTCCGGGACGAGCCCGTCGACTCGCTCGCGGATGTCGTCGGGTCGCTGCACGAGCGCGAGCTGCTCGACCGCGTCTTCCGGAATGCCGACGCGGTGAACGAGGACGTTGCGGTCGCGATGCAGCCGCCGCTCCCGGCCGTCGAGGCGGACTCGTCCGTCGACCAGGTCTACGAGGGGCTGTCGGGCGGGAGAGGCGCGGTCGTCGTCGTCAGCGACGGCCGCCCCGCAGGGATCATCACGCGGTCTGATCTGCTGGAGTTCCTCGCGTCGCGGCGCTCGCAGGTCGAGCGTCCCTGACCCTCCGCGGGAACTCCGCCCGGATCGCGACGTAGACGGCGCCGATGATCAGAGCGGCGCCGCCGAGCGTCCACACGCTCGGCCGCTCGTCGAGGAAGGCCATGCCCAGGGCGATCGCGACGAGTGGATTGACGTACTGGTGCGTCACGACGAGCGAGATCGGCGCGACCCGCAGCAGCCACGCATAGGCGGTGAAGCCCACGAGCGAGCCGAACACGACGAGATAGACCCATGCGAGCACGGAGTCGAGGGCGAACGTACCCGAGCCGAGGTCGCGCCACTCGCCGAAGGCGGTCGCACCGAGCAGGAGGAACGTCCCTCCGAAGGCCATCTCGTAGACGGACGCGACGAACGGGTCGCTGGGGACCGGAACCCGCTTCGAGAGGAACGTGCCGAGCGTCCAGCACATCACCGCACTCACCATCACCGCGAGCCCCAGCGCCGTCGAGCCCGCACCGAGGCCGGGAGCGACGACGAGGAACAGTCCGAAGAGACCCGCCAGCGTGCTCACGCGCGTCGCTCTCGCCGGGTCCTCTCCCGTGAGCAGACGCAGGACGATGATCTGCAGCGGGACCGTTCCCGCGATCATCGCCGCGACGCTCGAGTCGATTCGGGTCTCGGCGACGTGCACGAGTCCGACCCCGAGCCCGAGCAGGAGCGCTCCGACGAGCGCAGTCGCGGCGACCTCCGCCCGCGTGATCCGAAGCGACGTCCCGCGCCAGGCGAGGATCGCGGCCAGGAGGACTCCCGCGACGAGGAAGCGCGAGCCGGCGGCGAGGAGCGGCGGGATCGTCTCGACGGCGATCTTGATGCCGAAATAGGTGGAGCCCCACACGACGTACACGACCGCCAGGCCGATCCAGACGTGCTTGGCGGACGCGGTCATGCGAGGAGGAACGCCGGTGGGGCCATGTGAGTCAGAACGACCAGGGTCCCGCGTGCACTCCGCGATGACGATTCGAGCTGCTGCTCGAACCGAGCCGCCGAGCTAATCGTCGCCGCGCCTCCGTCCTCAGCGTGCCTCGCGTGCGACGCACTCGGCATCGGCACGCCCTAGGACTGTGGCCGCGAAAGGGCGTGCGGAGCGAGCGTCGTCGACTCTCGCTCGCGGAAAGCTCAGTCCCAACGACGCGAGAGGCGGAACGCGGCGTTGATCAACCCGACGTGCGTGTACGTCTGCGGGAAGTTGCCGCTGTGCTCGAGCGTGCCGGGGAGGATGTCCTCCGAGTAGAGGCCGAGCCCGTTGTCGAGCTTCAGGAGGTGGTCGAAGAGGTCGCGGGCCTCGTCGGTGCGGCCGATGAGCGCCAGCGCCTCCACGAGCCAGAACGTGCAGACCGTGAACGCCGCCTCCATGTGGCCGAAGTCGTCGCGGATCGTGTACCGGCGCAGCAGGCCGCCGTCGACCGACAGCGAGTCGCGGATCGCGTCGACGTGGCGTGACGCACGCGGGTCGTCCTCTGCGAAGAACCCGAGGTGGATCGCGAGCAGCATCGCGGCATCGAGCTGCGTCTCCCCCGCGACCTGCGTGAGGGCCCCGACCTCCTCGTTCCAGCACCTCGTCTCGAGGAGCTCCCGCGCGCGCTCCTCGACCGCGCGCGCGTGGGCGGCGAGCTCCGGTGCCTCCAGCGCCTCGGACACCTCCACCGCTCGTCGGGCGCCCGCCCAGTGCATGAGCACCGAGAAGCTGTGCAGCTGCGTCTTCCCGCGGAACTCCCAGACGCCCGAATCGGGCTCCTCGAGGCGTGCGTCCATCTGGTCGACGAGGCTCTGGATCATGTCGACCGCGGTGTGGCGGGGGACCTCGCCGACGAAGCGGGTGTCGAGGAAGAGGCGGCTGACGGCCAGCACCATCTCGCCGTAGACGTCGTTCTGGACGTGCTCGAAGGCCTGGTTCCCGATGCGCACGGGGCCATCGCCCTGATAGCCCGACAGGTGCTCGAGGATCTGCTCCTCGGCGTTCGAGTCGCCGTTGATCCGATAGGCGGGCTGGAGCGCGCCGCCGCGCTCCTCGGCGAGATTGCGCAGGTACTCGAGGAAGAGCTCCATCTCCTCGGAGTGGCCGAGCCGCTCGAGCGCGTTCAGGGTGAAGTACGCGTCGCGGAGCCAGCAGAAGCGGTAGTCCCACGTGCGGCCTGAGCCAGGATGCTCCGGGATGCTCGTGGTCGTCGCGGCCAGCAGTGCGCCCGTGTCCTCGTACTGGTGCAGCTTGAGCACGAGCGCCGCGCGGACGACCTCCTGCTGGTAGTCGCGCGGCACGCGCGTTCCCTTCACCCAGCGGCGCCAGTAGTCGAGCGTGCGCTCGAGGAACCGCTCGGCCGTCTCCTCGAGTCCCGCCTCCAGCGGCTCGCCCCAGGTCAGGACGAGGTGGCGGTCCCGCTCCAGGAGGAACGGCCGCTCGTCCTCGACGTACGTGAGCGGGATGTTCGTCGTGAACCGCAGCGGCGCGGGAAAGCCGGTGAACTCGATGTGGTTCGACGCGCGCCAGCGCGTGCTCTCGTCGAGGCCGTACTCGTAGGTGGGCCGGCAGCGGACGCGTGCCCGCGGCTCCCCCGTCAGCGGGCGCAGGATGCGGATCAGCATCGAGGGCTTGAAGAAGCGGTCGTAGAGCTGGAAGCGCGGCGCGAAGTCGATGAGCTCGAAGGACCCACGCTCGCCGTGGAAGATCGTGCGGAGGACGTTCGTATTCTCCGCGTACACCTGCTCGACGGAGTCGGCGTCGACGCCCTCCACGGTGAAGTCGCCGCCCTTCTCGCGATCGAGCAGCGGCCCGAAGACGAAGCTCGAGTCGGGGCGCGGCCAGCACATCCACTCGACCGAGCCCTCCTTGAGGAGGGCGCTGTACGAGCAGTTCCCGATGATCGCGTGGCCGCGCATCTCGAGGGCGTACCTAAGCAGGCGGGGCGGAAGCCTCGCCGGTCGGACGAGCCCTATGCGCCAGAATCTCCGGAGGGCGGCGCTGCGGGGGCCGCCCCGTTGCGAAGGACGAGAGTCGGGAGGACGATTGGCAAGTCA
>JBKPLV010000127.1:0-2377 GCA_046731795.1 Actinomycetota bacterium
GTCGACGGCGAGCGTCGCGCGGCCCGAGCCGATCCGCTCACCGGAGTCGGCAACCGCCTCGCGTGGCAGGAGCTCGTCGAGCAGGCCCAGCGGACATTGCAGCGCGACGGCGTCGAGGTGTCCGTCTTCCTCGTCGATCTCGACAGGCTCAAGGAGACGAACGACGTCTTCGGGCATGACGCCGGCGACCGGCTCATCCAGGCGCTCGCGGCGGCCCTGCAGCGCGCGGTACCGGAGCGCTCAGGCGTGGCTCGGATCGGCGGCGACGAGTTCGCAGTTCTCACGTGGGACTTCGGAGAGACGGGTGCCGGCGCCGTCGCCGCCGCGATTCGCCGAGTCCTGGCCGCCGCTTCGCCCAACGGCATCCCTCTCAGTGCGGCACTGGGGCACGCGTCGTGTCCGCCCTGTGCGTCGATCGAGGACGCTGTCCGAGTGGCGGACGCTCGGCTCTACGAGGACAAGGCTACGCCGCGCCGCGATCCTTGAACGGATCGACGTACACGTCGTCGACGTACCAGTCTCCGCCGGGGCCGAGCGGCGTGAACGTGAAGTCGACTGTCGTCGTCCCGCCGACGAGCTGATTGGCCGACAGCGCGAAGACCGCCGGGAGCGAAGGCTGCCAGGATTGCGTCGTCCCCAGCACGACGTCGACTGGAACCGTGGTCTGGAGCGTCAGCCCGAGAACGGTCGTACGGATCCGGGCGCTGACCGCGAGCGTCGAGAGCACCGAGCCCTCGTTCCTGACGAAGAAGCGGAGCGTCGGCTCGTCGAAGTCGGCGCAGGTCACGGGGCTTCGCGCCCACGCGCCCGACGGGAGCCGGAGCGCGCGCAAATCGGACACGGCGTGCGGGGCGATGGGCTCGTTGCCGAGGACGAGCTGGCCGCCTCCGGCGAGCGTCCACCCGGCGCTCGACTCGAGGTCGCCCCCCGGGATCAGGAAGTAGTGCCCTGGATCGAGCCAGGGGAGAAACGGCTGCGAGAGCTGGCGCTGACCACAACTCGTCGCCGCGCCGGCCGTAGCTGCAGGGACGAGCAGCGCGAGAACCGCCGCAGCCGCGACGGCCAGTCTTGCCGCAGATCGCACTTCGGACCTCCTCGAACGGTTGAACGCACCTTCGGGGCGAACGCGCGTGCGGTCATGACCCCTTCGGGTGGTTGCGGCGCTGACCTTGCGCTCGGGGTCAGGTCTCGAGCTTCTCGCGCAGGTACGCGAGGTACAGCTCCGATGCGATCGGTCCGCCGACGGCGCGATGGATCGTCTCCGCGGGCGTGAGCTTGCGACCGAGCGCGTAGATCGTCTCGCGCAGCCACGCGTGCAACGCAGCGAACTCCCCGCGCTCGATCTGCTCGTCCAGGCTCGGGATCGCCTCCCGCGCCTTCTCCCAGATCTGCACCGAGAGCAGCGTGCCGAGGAGGTACGTGGGGAAGTAGCCGAACCCGCCGCCCGACCAGTGCGCGTCCTGGAGGACGCCCAGCGCGTCGTTCGGAACGGACAAGCCCATGAGCTCCTCGAAGCGGGCGTTCCAGGCCGCGGGGAGATCCTTGACCGCGAGCCTGCCGGTGAGCAGCTCCTGCTCGAGCTCGAAGCGGAGGATCACGTGCAGCCCGTAGCTCGTCTCGTCCGCGTCGACGCGGACGAACGAGCGGCGCACGCGGTTGACCGCGCGATGGAAGTCCTCGAGCGGGACACCTCCGAGCGCGGCCGGGAACGTCTCCTGCACCCGCGGGTAGAACCAGCGCCAGAAGGGCAGCGAGCGGCCGACGACGTTCTCCCACAGCCGGCTCTGCGACTCGTGGAGCGTGGCCGAGACTCCCGCGCACAGCGGCGTCCGCTCGAGCGTCTTCGAGACCCCCCACTCGTACAGGCCATGACCGCACTCGTGCATCGCGGTGAAGAGGGCGAGCAGGTCGTTCTCCGAGTAGCGGCTCGTGAGCCGGACGTCGCCCAGCCCGAACGTGATCTCGAACGGGTGCACCGTGGTGTCGAGGCGGAACTCGTCCCAGTTCGCGCCGAAGGCCTCGCAGAGCTCGCGCGAGAGCGCGTCCTGGGCGGCAACCGGGAACGGCCCGCTCATGAACGCGTCTTCCTCGTCCGTCGCGTACTCGGCCACCAGCGCGCGCAGCTCAGGAGCGAGCACGGCGAAGATCTCGCGGATCTCCGAGGTCTTCATGCCCGGTTCGTAGTCCTCGAGGAGCACGTCGTAGGCGTCGTCGTACGGTGCGTAGCACTCGATGTACCGGCGCTTGAGCTCCACGACCCGCTCGAGCCACGGTGCGAACGACGCGAAGTCTGACTCCTCCCGCGCCGTCACCCACGCGTCGTAGGACTCCGCAGTCACCTTCGCGATCTCGACCGCGAGGTCGGAGGGCACGCGCC
>JBKPLV010000128.1:0-8268 GCA_046731795.1 Actinomycetota bacterium
CCCGATCCCCGGCTACCTCACTTCCTCTGTTAGCTGTCGGGCGCGTTCGAGACGCTGCTCGAAGCATCCGAGAAGAGGCCGCGAAGCACGTTCCTCAGGAAGAACAGCGCGATGATGATGGCGATCGCGAGGAAGCCGAGCAGAATCGCGTACTCGGTCGTCGTCTGGCCGTCCTCTCGCTCACGCAGCCGAAGCGCCGCGACCTGCATCGCGATGATCGGTCGCAACAGGATGTCGGTCATTTCCAGGGTCCTCCCCCTAGGTTGTGGGACGTTCCTTTCGCCCCTTGGTTGTCCCTCAGCTGTGGGAGAGGCACGAGTGCGCCAAGGCCTGGTTCGGCTTCGGGATTGGACGGGCCGACGAATCGCGGACCCCTCCGAATGGCCGCTAAACGCTCATCGTCGTCGCGTGGATCGTGGCCTTCCCCCCAGGCGAGGAGCAGGTTGCGAATACCCATTGACATTGATTCCCTGTCGATCCCGTGCTCCTGATCCGGCGCACCCTGCCTCTCCCCGTAAGGCAGGGCGCTGCCGAGCTGACTCCGGACCCTCTCCCCCATCTCCGCATCATCGGTCGCGGCAGCGAAAAGTCACCCTTTCAGGACGACGTTCACTCGATTGAGTGATTCAGCAGCAAGATCCTCTTCTCAAGCAACCGCACGGGCGATCGCGTAGTGACTTGGTTCTGCATCGAACCGGAGAAGAGTGCCGGCGCGGAGGGCTTGGGCCCTGCGCGTCAGATGAGGGCTTGCGCGAGAACCAAGACCGCCCAGATGCCCGCAGCGAAAATGGCGACGAGGGCGAACGCCGCCATCAAGCCAATACCGATTCCTATCCAGTCGCGATCGGATGACGAGGGCGCTCCCGAAGGAACGCCCTCTCTGGGGATCGCTTGCTGCGAACTAGCGTTCAACGACAGTGGTGTTCTGACCGCTATCTCGGCTACCGAAGCCGCCCCAGCTCGACCAGAAGATGAGCGAAGCGACAAGGCCGATTGCCCCGACGATCACGAGGATGATCCCCGCAACCTGAATGTCGATACCTGCGACCTGAGCGTCCACCGCCCAGGCCAAGATCGCGCCAACCGCGATCAACAAGATGCTGAGGCTGATTCCCATGAGGACCTGACCCTTTCCCTAGAGAGCGTGCGTTGTCCCTGGAAATACCCACCTTTGTAGGGCCCGTAACCCTCCCGTCAACGCCGGATGCTTCGTCGCGCTCGACGCTCTCGCGATCGCTGCATCGCCTCGCGCTCCAGATCGAGCCGTCAGGACGAGCTTGATCTGCTCGTCGGGTTCGGCGTCTGGCGTCGCGGTCAGCAGATCATCGCCATGAAGCCCGAACGCCGCCTCTCGCCGCGAGGCTTTCATGAGTGGTGGGTCCGCGTGGTGAAGGCGGCGGGCGTTCGCTACCGCAAGCCGCACCTGACCCGGCGCACGCTTGCCACCGACCTCCTCGACACCGGAGCCGAGCTGTACATGGTCAAGGAAGTTATGGGTCACTCGTCCACGCGGACAACCGAGGCCTACATCCACTCGCAACGCTCGCGAACGCGAAGCGCCGTAGAGCTACATGGGCAGTACCGCTCGAAGATGAGCGAGGGGGCGTTGGAATGAGAGGCGCCTGCCGGAGTCGAACCGGCGTGCGAGGCTTTGCAGGCCTCTGCCTAACCACTCGGCCAAGGCGCCAGAAGAAAATGGCAAACCTAATCCCGTCGTTTTCCCTGCAAAATCACCTTTCTTGAAGTCGGTTTTCCTCGTTCCGCTGTACGAGGCTTCGCAGGCCTCTGCCTAACCTCTCGGCCACGGCGCCGGAGCGGGTCATCGTAGCCGTCCTTCCTGCGGCCTAAGGTTGACCCGTGGCCGGTCAGCCGTCCCAGCAAGCCGTCGAGATCTGCCTGCGCTGCGGCGCGCACATGGAGTGGCGGCACGGCACGTTCCAGTGCCCTCGCTGCCGCTTCAAGCTCGGCTGTTGCGAGGGCGCGACCGGCGACTGCAGAGCCGACGGCGCGTAACCTCCGCCCGCGGTGAGCGAGCGCTACACAGAGACCGCCGTCCACTTCGACGTCGACCGCCTGCCGAGGCTCCTCGCGGCGTCGCTTCCCACCGGACCGCTCGCGCTCGCCGACCTCGGCTGTGGAGACGGGCCGCTCTTCGCCGCGCTCGTCGGCGACGGGCTCATCGCGCCGTCGCGGCCGGTCTACGCCGTGGATCTCGAGGCCGATCGGCTCGCACACGTCTCCGACCGCTTTCCCTGGATCCGGACGGTCATCGCCTCGGCTGATGCGGTTGCGGACATCGCGGACTCGTCGCTCGACGCCGTCATCTCGACGATGGTGATGGAGCACGTGCCGGACGAGGGCGCGTACCTCGCCGAGATACGCCGCGTGCTCCGTCCCGGAGGGCGTGCCTACGTGACCACCGTCTTCAAGACGACATGGGCGTGGTACTTCCGCAAACGGGACGGCGAGTCGGTGCTCGACACCTCGCACCTCCGTGAGTACACGGACCTCGCCGCCTTCCGGGCGCTCGTCGAGGGCTCCGGCCTCCACATCGTCGCGCTCGAGCGGCGTCGGCTCTGGTTCCCCCTGCTCGACCCCGTGCTGTTCCGGGTCGGCAGGCGTCTGCGTGGACGCCCGCGGCTTCTGCGCGCGCTTCGCGCGGCGAAGGTTCCGATTCCCGGCTACTCGAGCCTGGAGGTCGTGCTCGAGCGCCGCTGATCGGCGCTGGTACCGTCAGCGCCGTGGCGGTCACGTCGAACCTCGTCCAGGAGAAGCTCGACCAGGCGGTCGAGATCCTCCGCGAGCAGAACGTCGACCTGTGGCTCACGTACGTGCGGGAGACGATGCTGACGAGCGACCCGTGCCTCGAGCTGATCGCCGGGACGTACAGCGCGTGGACCGGTGCCTTCATGGTGTCGGCAGCGGGTGAGCGGATCGCGATCGTCGGACGCTTCGACGCTCCGAGCGTCGAGCAGGTCGGCGGCTACGAGGTCATCGGCTACGACGAGAGCATCAAGCCGGCGCTGGTCGAAACCATCGGGCGACTCGCGCCGCGCTCGATCGCGCTCAACTACTCGAGGAACGATCCCGCCGCCGACGGGCTCACGCACGGGCTTTGGCTCGAGCTGCAGGAGGCCTTCGCCGGAACTCCGTTCGCCGATCGCTTCCGCTCGTCGGAGGAGATCGTGAACGCGCTTCGCGGACGCAAGTCGCCCGGTGAGGTCGAGCGGATCCGCGATGCCGTCCGTGAGACCGAGGAGATCTTCGACCTCGTGACTGCCCAGCTGCGCCCCGATCAGAGCGAGATCGAGATCGCGAACGTCATGCACGAGGAGATCGCGCGGCGCGGGCTCGGATATGCGTGGGGCCGCGACCACTGCCCCGCCGTGAACGCCGGACCCGAGAAGGAAATCGGGCACGCGCCGCCCGGCGAGCTCAGGACTCGTCGTGGAGAGCTGCTCCACGTCGACTTCGGCATCACGCGCGCGGAGTACACGAGCGACCTCCAGCGCGTCTGGTACTTCCTCGACGAGGGCGAGAGCGCGCCGCCGGAAGACGTGCTGCGCGCCTGGGATGCCCTGTGGGCGTCGGTCGACGCGGGCATCGCGGCCCTTCGCCCGGGAGCGGCCGGCTGGGAGGTCGACGCGGCCGCCCGAGCCAGCCTCGTCGCTGCCGGATATCCGGAGCCGATGCATGCGCTCGGCCACCAGCTCGGTCGCTCGGCGCACGATGGCGGCACGACACTCGCTCCCCGCTGGGACCGCTACGGCGCCGCGCCGCTCGGGCTCGTCGAGGTCGGAAACGTGTTCACGGTCGAGTACGGGGCGCCCGTCCCGGGACGCGGCTACATCGGCCTCGAGGAGGACGTCGTCGTCACCGCCGACGGCGTCGACCAGCTCTCGACGCCGCAGCGGGAACTTTGGCTCGTGGACTCCGCCGCCGGCTGAGCGTTAGGGTCTTCCGGTGACCGTGCAGCAGTGGGTGGACGCCTACGCGCAAGCCTGGCGCGACCGGGATGCGACGGCCGCAGCTGCGCTCTTCACCGAGGACTGCAGCTACCGCGACCACCCGCTCCAGGAGACCCATCGCGGAAGCGAAGGCGTGCACGCGTACTGGGAGAACGTCACGGCGACGCAGGACCGTGTCGAGGTCCGCATGGGCTCGCCGATCGAGTCCCCAGACGGCCTGCGCGCTGCGGTCGAGTTCTGGGTGCAGATGTTGAACGGCGGAGCCGAGGTCACGCTCGTCGGGATCCTGTTCCTGCGTTTCGCAGAGGACGGACGCTGCGAGGACCTCCGCGAGACGTGGATGTTCGAGCCTGCAGCCCACGCGCCGCACGAGGGCTGGGGCGCCTGAGCGCCCGACAGACCTACGTCACATACACATCCAGCCGCCGTCCACGGCGAGGTTGATGCCGTTGATCGCTCTGTTCTCCAAGAGGAACCGTGCAGCGCTCATCGACTCGGCCATGGTGACCAGGCGTCCGATGGGCGTTCGGTCCACGAGAGCCTTGTGCCGCTCGGCCGGCATGTCCCGCCACTGCGGGCTGTCGCCCACGATCCCGTTGTGGATGGCGTTCACGCGGATCGGCGCCAGCTCGATCACCAGAGTCCGCACGAGGCCGGTCACGCCGCCGTTCACGGTCGTGACGGTCGTGGATCCCGGGTAGGGACGGTCGCGCGCCAGGCCCCCGTAGATGAGGATCGACGAGTCGTCGCCGAGACGCGGCCGCAGGACGTGGATGACTTCCGTGTAGCCGACGAGCTTCATGGTCACGAGACGAAGCGCCTTGTCGATGTCGTACTCGACGACCCTGTTCACGTCCCGCTCGATCGCGGCGAGGACGAGGTGGTCTACCTCCCCCACGCCGTCCACGGCGCCCGCGATCGTGTGCGGCTCCGCGAGATCGAAACCGATGCCGCTGGTGTGTCCGCCGATCTCGGTCGCGGCCGCGTCGGCGCGTGACTGGTCCCTGCCGGTCACGATCACGTCGCGACCCTCGTCGGCATACGACTGAGCAAGCTCGCGACCGAGCCCCTGCGTCCCGCCGACGACAACCACGCTGCCGTTTGCCATTCACTCGCTCCTTTCGCCGAACGGGAACAGGCCCCGAGGCGTGTGCACCGCAGCCCGGACCAAATCGATGCCTCTAGACCGCGGTCGCCGCCTCGGCCGCCCACTCGGGCAGCAACCCGCCCTGCCCGAGGATGTGGTTCCTCGACTCGTCGAGCTTCCGGAACACGTTCTCGAGGTCCGCATCAACCAGCTGTCCGTTCCGCTTCGCGGCACGCCCTGCGACGAACACCGAGTCGACGTTCGACGTGTCGGCGAAGGTGACGATGGTGCCCTTCGGGTCGAGCACGGGGGCGGTGTTGATCATGTTGGTCTTGAGCAGGACGACGTCGGCCTGCTTTCCCGGGCTGAGCGACCCCACCCGGTCCTCGAGCATGATCGAGCGCGCTCCGTCGATCGTGGCGAACTCGAGCACGTCCGAGTGCGTGAGCGTCGGCCCGAACGCGACGTCCGGGGTGTCGGTGAATTCGAGGATGCGGTCGTAGACGAGAGCCGTCCGCATCTGGCTGAACATCTCGCCCGGGACGCTCGAGACGACATCGACGCTCAGGGACGGGCGAACACCGCGCGAGAGCATCTTCCCGGTCGGGGGTGGGCCGTGACCCATGAGCATCTCGACGTAGGGCGCGATCGACGCCTTCCCGCCGGTCTCGGCGATCAGGTCGAGCTCCTCGTCGGTCAGATCGGTCATGTGGATGTAGCAGACGTCGGGCCCCATCAACCCGAGGTCGTGCATCGCCTTCACCGGCGTGTAGTGCAGGTTGTGGAGCCGCATGCCGACGTGCACGCTGATCAGGATCCCGAGCTCGCGCGCCAGCGCCCAGTCGTGCCGGGCCACGTCGTCGTTCACGTTCCCGGGCTGTCGGGCAGCCATGGCGAGGGTGATGAGGCCGTCGTCCGACGAGAAGTACGTATCGCGGATCCGCCGGATGTCCTCGGGGTGGTTGAGCTCGCTCATCATCCACCACTCCCCGCCCGTCGGCATGCCGTGGGCGTAGACGGCGCGGATGCCGGCGTCCTTGAGGCCCTGAATGGCCGCGTCGGAGTGATCTGGCGTATTCGAGATGTGTGACCAGTCGAGCAGCGTCGTGACGCCGCCGTTCAGCGCCTCGAGCGCTCCCGCGTAGTCGCCGATGTACACGTCCTCCGGCCGGTAGAAGCCGCCGACCTGGCCGAGCATGACGGCGAAGTAGTGGTCGAGCGTGCACGAGGGAAGAACGCCTCGTACGGGCGTCTGCCACGTGTGGCGGTGCGTGTCGACGAAGCCGGGCATCACGATCATCCCGGTGGCGTCGATCTCCTCCGCATCCGACACGCCGAGGTCGGTGCCGACGTCGACGATGGCGCCGTCCTCGACGAGGACCTCGCCGTTCGGGATCTCGCCGATGTCGGGGTCCATCGAGACGACGAACCCGTTCCGGAAGACAAGCCGCTGCGAGCTCATACCACTCTCCTTGGCCGGCGGGACATCCATCGCGTCAGCCTCGGGCAGACCCGCCTGCGGCAGGCCGCGTCGCGCTGCCGGATGTACAGCGAGCATAAACACCGGGGCGCGCGAGGGTCAAGCGTCTTCCGGGCCCTAGTTGCCCGTGTTGAAGCGACTTCGGGCGCCGTCGACCCGACTTCCCGACGTTTGCAGTCGATGGACGATCGCCGCGAATGCGTTCGGTCACGGTTGACACCTCACATCCGAGGTGCACAGAATGGTCACCTGGTCGCGGCACGCTCTTCACCGTTCTGCCGCTCTGGATCGGGCGGTCCGTGAGCTCCCCGCCGGACAGGGTCGGCGTCACCGACGCCCCCTCGACGGGGCGGTCGGTGAGCGTCCTCGCGAGTGCGCTCGTGGCCGCCCGCTTCCTTCCGATCTGGCTCGCCGCGGCCGCGCTCCTCGTGGTGGCGGCGCTGTTCGCGCCGAGCACGCTCGAGAACACCTCGTGGTCGTACATCCTCCCGTACGGCACGATCCTCGCGCTCGCGGCGCTCGGACAGATGCTCGTCGTCATGCAGGCGGGCATCGACCTGTCGACCGCCGGTGTGATCTCCCTTGGCGGGAACGTGCTCGTCGGTGTGAGCGTCGGCTCCCACCACGGGCTGACGGTCGGGGTCCTCGCCTGCCTCGGGGTCGGGGCGCTCGTGGGCCTCGTGAACGGACTCCTCGTCGGGCTGGCGCGGCTCAACCCGCTGATCGTCACGCTCGCCGTCGGGCAGATCGTGCTCGCGTACAGCTCGAAGTACGCGCGCGAGAACACGGTGTCGCTGCAGGTGCCGGACTCGCTCTCGTCGTGGGCGTCCGGCAAGCCGCTCGGGATCAGCACCGTGCTCTGGACCGGTGCTGCGATCGCGATCGCCGTTGCCCTGCTGCTCCGCTATACGACACCGGGCCGACGCTTCCAGGCCGTCGGCGCGAACCCGAGGGCGGCGTGGATGGCCGGCCTCCACGTTCGCGCCCACGTCGTCGTCGCGTACACGGCTGCGGGTGTCCTGTACGGCGTCGCGGCGATACTGCTCGCGGGCGTGCGCATCAGCATCGACCCGGCGTTCGGCGCGGCCTATCTCCTTGCGCCGATCGCGGCGGTCGTCCTCGCGGGGGCGGCGCTCTCCGGCGGGCTCGCGAGCGCGACCTCGACGTGGTTGGCGGCGCTCGCGCTCACGTTCCTCACGGAGATGCTGCTCATCTTCGGGCTCTCGGCGGCGCTCCAGTTCATCGTGTTCGGCGCGGCGATCATCGTCGGGATGCTCGTCTCGGGCGATCGGGTGGCGTCGATCCTGGGTCGCGTGCTGCGACGCATCGAGGCGGCGCGGAGCGTCCATCCCGGACTGACGAAAACGACGAGCTAGGCAGGCTCACGAAAGGAGACACGATGGAGGGCAGAAGAGAGTCCGAGGCGTCACGCCAGCGCCGGTCGAGGGCCGGCATGGTGACGCTTCTCGTGCTCGGGGCCGCGCTTGCGCTCGCGCTCGTCTCGGCGAGTAGCGGAAGCACCGGCTCGAGGCAGGCAAAGCCGGGGGTCATCGCCACCGGGAAGGGCTTCGGCGAGGTCTACGCCGCGAAGACCTCGACGCTCAAGCAGACACTCTTCAAGGCGACGCTGCTCCCGAAGGACAGGATGTCGCGCAACATCGCCTTGGCCGGACTTGGTCGCGCAGACAAGAAGGTCAACCTCGCCCTGGCGCTCAAGTGCTGGAAGAACAACG
>JBKPLV010000129.1:0-3133 GCA_046731795.1 Actinomycetota bacterium
ACATCCATCCCCCCACAGACCTGCACACGCGACGCGAGCGGGGCGAGTTCCTCGTGAAGGTGCGCGTGCGACGCGGCTACCAGGACTACGTCCTCGACTACCACCCCTTCGACGTCGTCGGCTGGGACGGCTTCCTCTATCCGTGGACGTTCTCCATCCACGACTTCGAGCCGATCACGGGGCGCATCCACCAGCCGCCGCCCTCGCACCAGACCTTCCAGGGCCAGAACTTCGTCATCTGCTCGTTCTGTCCGCGCAAGCTCGACTTCGATCCCGAGGCGGTGCCGATCCCCTACCACCACTCGAACCTGCAGTCCGAGGAGATGATCTATTACGTCTCGGGCAACTTCGGCTCGCGCAAGGGGATCTCGGTGGGCTCGATCACGCTCCACCCCTCCGGGCTGCCGCACGGGCCGCAGCCGGGGCTCGCCGAGAAGGCTCTGGGCGTCACGGAGACGACCGAGCTTGCCGTCATGTGCGACACGTTCCGGCCGCTCAAGCTCTCGACGTTCGCGCGCGACCTCGACGACGGACGCTACGCCTACTCGTGGTACGAGCCGCCGGCGGACGAGCCGAGCCTCGCGGGCGTGACGAGCCACCTCTGACCGCGTGGACGCCGACCGTTTCCTCGCGGAGCTCCCGCGGCTGTTCGACGACTACCCACGCTCGGAGCATCCGCGGGACCGCCGCTTTCGGCCGATCGCCGACGAGGTCGAGAACCTCGCGCGCGAGAACAACCTCGCGCTCCTGAACCTCGCCGCGAGCTGCCTCGGCCCGGACGAGGCCTACGTCGAGGTCGGCGTCTTCCACGGCGCGAGCCTCATCGCCTCGATGCTCGGGAACGAGGGCAAGCGCTTCGTCGGCATCGACAGCTTCGCCTTTCGCGACGCGTCGCTCGAGAAGGTGAAGGCAAACCTCGAGCGGTACGGCCTCGACGTGCCGGAGATCCTCGTCGGAGACGCATTCGAGCTGGTCCCGGGGGGCTCGTTGGGCGACACCCGGATCGGCGTCTGGTACTACGACGCCGCGCACTCCTTCGAGGCGCAGGTGCAAGGCCTTCGCATCGCCGAGCCCGATCTCGTGCCCGGTGGGCTCATGATCGTCGACGACACCGACTGGGACGACGTCGCGCGCGCGATGGACGCCTACCTCGCCGAGCAGCCCCGCGCCCGACGCGTGCTCACGATCGACGGCAAGAGCAGAGGCGCCCCTCAGTGGTGGGAGGGGATGCAGGTGCTCGTGTGGGAGGCCGAGGCCTAGACGCCGACGAGGGTGATGCGTCGGTTGAGCACGACGCCGCTGATGTCGTTGAGCGAGAACGTCACCGTGTAGGTCACGCCCTTCTTCACGCCGCCCTTCACGGTCACGCGTGCGGCGATCGTGCAGTCCTGCTTCAGCGGCGCGGTCTGCTGTCCCACGCTGATGAGCCGAGTTCCCTGGAACACGCGCCACGTCATCCCGATCGAGGTCCCAGCGGTGTCGGTGGCGCAGTAGCGCCGCGTGTAGACGTTGAGAAGCGGCGTAAGCGTTCCTTTCGGGAGCGCGACCATTCCGTTGCGCGCGTCGAGCGGGCGTGCGCTCGCCGTGAAGCGAGCGGGCGAGGTGCCTTTGGCCGCACCATTTTGCGAATACACGCCCGACTCCCACGGCTGGCCGGGGTCGTCCTGGAAAACGAACCAGATGAACATGTCGACGAACGGGTAGCCGGCCACCATCGACATCGCCTGCTGGATGAACTTGGCTTGCGTCGCGAAGGAGACGCCAAGCGAATCCGGCGGCTTCGTCTGGTGCCCGTACTCCGTGACCCAGATCGGCACGGACTTCCGCTTGAACAGGGTCTTCAGGCTGGCTTCGAGCTGCGGCAGCGATCTCAGCGAGATGTTGGGCCACTTCACATTGGCTGTCGGAGGGAGCGAGGGGATGAACGGGTACGGATGCTCTCCCCAGGCGTCGAACTTGAGACGCGGATTCGCCTTCGCGAGGAGCTCCGCGAATCTGCCTGGAGAGTGGGTCGGCCGCAGGCCATTGGGCTTGTCGCTGCCTCGTGCCGAAGTCTCGCCGATGGCGACCTTCGCCTGGGAGTTCCCCGCCTTGACGCCGGCATAGCCCGCGGCGGCGAGCTTCGCGTAGTTCGCCGGCGCGATCGACCGGCCCCGCGCGTCGAACTGCGGGCTGAGGAACTGCTGGAGGTTCGGCTCGTTCCAGATCGCCCAGAAGCGGACGAACGGATAGCCCATGAAGCGCCCCGAGTACCTCGACGCAATCGCTCGCGCGAAGTTCTGGAAGTCCGTGATGCGCTTCGGCATCACGTTCGGTGTCTTGCCGCCGTTCGCCCAGCGCGGCGTTCCGGAGATCGTGAGGATGACCTCCTGGTCGGACTCCTGCGCAGCCCGCACGGCCTCGTCGACGTCGTCGAGGTTGTACGCCGGATCGAATGGGTCGGTCGCGCTGCTCGGACGCGTCTTCGCCACGACGTTCCATTGCACGAGGAGACGCATGATCGTGGCGTTGGTGTCCGCGGACCTCGCCACGAGCGCCTCGCGCTCGCTCGACCAGCGATAGCTCGGGTCGTCGTGGAACCCGACCCACATGCGCTGAGCAGCGAACGAGGGTGGTGTCGCGACTGCGGCGCCGACGGCCAGAGCACCGACGGACAGAGCGATGACGAGGCGGACGATGCGTCTCACGATTGGTCTCCCGAGGGGCGGCGTGGAGGGGGCGAAAGGTCCGGGGCACCCTACCGACTGCAGTGTGAGGCTTGTGTTAGTAAACGCGCGACGTGCGGTTCGCCGCGGCGGTTAGACTCGAACGGTCGTGAGCCCAACCGTCTGGGAAGCAATCTTCATGCTGCTCGTGCTGAAGATCCCCGTCATCTACGTCAGCGGCGTCGTCTGGTATGCGATCCGCGCCGAGCCCGATCCGGCCGGCAGCGGCGGAGACGAGGCCGGTGTCCTCCCGCCGCTCACGCCGTGCGGCTGGGAGGACTGGAAGCGACGGCGTTCGACTCCGTATCGGTTCCGGCGGCCCCGTCCCTCGGGCCCGCGGGTACGCGGCGCGCGCGTGAGGACCGCGTGAGCGCGGTCCCGGCCCCTGCGCCCCGTCGCGCCGATCGGGTCGCGGGCTTCCTCTGCGC
>JBKPLV010000130.1:0-9356 GCA_046731795.1 Actinomycetota bacterium
TCGGGGGATGCGGTGGCTCGGGGGACTCCACGGCGGCGGAAACGCAGCCCGGAGGTGGCGAGACGCTCGAGCAGCTCTGGCGCGAGCCGGGTGACGACGTCGCCGTCATCCCAGGAGACGAGAACCACGAGCCGGGAAACGTGCGTGTCTCGTTCCTGGTCGCGAACTCGGAGGGGCAGGTGGTCACCCTGCCCACGGCCCGTGTGTGGGTCGCGACGGCTCTGGACGCCCGGCCGTTCCTCGAGACCGACGCGAAGCTGGAGCGGATCGGCGTGCCGGGCGAGTCCATGGCGGATGCGACGCACATCTACGTCGCGACGCTGAAGCTCCCGCGTGCGGGCAAGTACTGGCTGCTTGCCGAGCCCGAAGGCGGCCGGGACAAGGTGCAGGCGCTCGGCAACGTGATCGTCGCGAAGGACGACCCGCCGCCGGACGTCGGCGACCCGGCTCCCACCTCGGACACGCCGACGATCTCGTCGACGGGTGGTGATCTCGCGAAGCTGACGACACGAACCCCGCCGGACGAATCGCTCCTCCGCTACTCCGTCGCGGACTCGCTCAGAGCAAAGTCCCCGTTCGTCGTCACCTTCGCGACCCCGAAGTTCTGCGAGAGCCGGACATGCGGTCCAGTGGTCGACGTCGAGGAGGAGGTGCAGCACCGCCTCGAGGGCGAGAAGGTCCGCTTCATCCACGTCGAGGTGTATGAGGGCAATGACCCGGCAAAGGGATACAACCGCTGGATGCGGGAGTGGAACCTTCAAACGGAGCCTTGGACATTCCTCGTCGGCTCGAACGGGACGATCGTCGACCGCTTCGAAGGGACGGTGTCCGTCGAGGAGCTCGAGGCGGCCGTTCGCGAGAAGCTGCTCGGGTCTCAGTAGGCGTCGCCGACGCGCTCGACGACGATGTTCGGCACGCGCGCCATGGGGCTGAGCGCCAGCACGGTTCGAACGAGCGCGACGATGTCCGCCGGTGCGATCTGCTCCTGGTCGGAGAGCCCGGTCCACTCCGTCATCCGCGTCGCGACGAAGCCCGGCGAGATCGCGGTCGCGCGGACGCCGCTCTCGGCCTCCTCGCGGTTCAGCGAGCTCGTCCAGGCGATGAGCGCGGCTTTCGTGGCGCCGTAGACGGCGAGGCCCGGGGTCGGGATCGTCCCGGCGATCGACGCGAGAGTGACGATCTGCCCGCGCGACGCGCGGAGGTACGGCAGCGACTCGCGCGTGACCACCAGGGTGGCCCGGAGATTCACGTCGATCTGCAGCGCGATTCGCTTCGTGTCCTGGTCGGCGAACGACCCGCCGATGCCGATGCCGGCCGAGTTCACGAGGACGTCCATGCCGCCGTGCCGCTCGGCATGAGCGGCGACGACGCGGACGCACTCGTCCTGATCGCCGAGGTTGGCCGGGACGGCGAGGGCGTCGAGCTCGCGGGCCGCCTGCTCGAGCGGCTCGGGCCGGCGGGCGGCGAGCGTGAGCGCGTACCCGTCCTCGCGCAGCGCACGAGCGATAGCGAGCCCGATCCCGGAGGAACCTCCAGTAATCAGCGCCGATTTCATCTGACGAGTATCTCCGAACGTCGATCAGGACGTGATGATCGAGGGCCGAAGGGCGATTTACTCGCCCGTAAGGCCAAGTGCGGCCTGACGGTGCACGGCGTGAGGGAGGGGGGAGCGTGGGGGGAACCGTAGGTTCCCCCCACGAATAAAGCGGCCGCCGAGGGGGCGGCGGCCGCTGCGTCAGGGGGAGAGGAGAAGGGGACGGAGGGTTCCGGGCTCGAGTGTTCGCGTCGCCCGCCCGAATTCCTTCCGCGTACAGTGCCCGGCGTGGAGACGGTTGCCCTGACCTCGCTGGCGCGGGCCGGCGGCTGCGCCGCCAAGTACTCCGCCGCGCGCCTGGAGACGCTCCTCGCCGGCCTCGTGCCCGCGGAGTCCGAGGACCTCCTCGTCGGCCTCGATCCTGCCGACGACGCAGCGGTTTACCGGCTCGACGACGAGCGCGCGATCGTCTTCACGGTCGACTTCTTCCCGCCGCTCGTCGACGATCCGCGGACGTTCGGGGCGATCGCCGCGACGAACGCCCTGAACGACGTGTTCGCGATGGGGGGGCGCCCGCTGCTCGCGCTCTCGATTGCCGCCTTTCCCGAGGAGCTACCCGTCGAGGTTCTCGGGGACGTGCTCGGCGGAGCGGAGGAGCGCGTGCGCGCGTCGGGCGCGATCCTCGCCGGCGGCCACACGATTCGCGACGCGGAGCCGAAGTACGGCCTCGCAGTCGTTGGCACGGTTCATCCTGAGCGCCTCTGGCCGAAGGCCGGCGCACAGCCCGGTGATGCGCTGCTGCTCACGAAGCGGCTCGGGACCGGGATCGTCCTCCAGGCCCACCGCGAGGGGGTCGCGCCCGAGGGAGCCCTCACCGCAGCCGTCGACTCGATGCTCGAGCTGAACATGGCCGCGGCCGACGCGATCCGGCCGTTCGAGCCGAACGCCGTCACCGACGTGACGGGCTTCGGGCTGCTCGGACACGCGTACGAGCTCGCTTCGCGGAGCGGTGTCCGTGTGGAGCTCGACGCAGTCTCGATGCCCGCGCTTCCGGGTGCGCTCGAGCTCGCGGCGGCGGGTGTGCGCACCGGCGGGGATCGCCGGAACCGCGACTTCGCCGAGGAGCACGTCGAAATCGACGCCGACGACGCGGCCGTCGCGCTTGCGTTCGATCCGCAGACCGCCGGTGGCCTGCTCGTCTCCCTGCCTGCGGAGCGCGCGGCCGTTCTCGAGGCGACGCTGGCGGCAGGCGGCATCGTCGCGGCTCGGATCGGCCGGGTCGAGGCAGGCGCAGGAGTCGGCTTCCACTAGATGGCCGTCGCGGTCGCGCGCCCTCGGTCGGTCTCGGCCCAGACGTACCTCTGGATCGCGAGTGCGTCGGCACTCGCACTCTTCCTCGTCATCACCTCCGGCGCCTTCGTGCGGCTCACCGGGTCGGGCCTCGGGTGCGAGAACTGGCCGCGCTGCGGAGACAAGCCGTTCCCGGAGCAGGGATTCCACGCATTCGTCGAGTTCGGCAACCGCATGGTCGCGCTCGTCGGGATCGTCCTCACGCTCGTGACGCTGCTCGCGTCGCGGAGAACCATGGGGCTGTCCACGTGGGGCCGTGCTGCCGCGATCGGCGCTTTCCTCGTCGCCGTGGCGCAGATCCCCATGGGCGGCATCACGATCGCGCTCGATCTGCACCCGCTCGCGGTGATGACGCACTTCCTGCTGGGGCTCGCCGCGTTCGGGCTCGCGCTGATTGCGGCGCTCGAGGCCTGGGGCCTGCGAGACGGGCTCGCTGCGCCGGCCGGTCCACGCTGGCTTCGGCTGCTCGTGACCTGTGCGGGGCTCCCCGCGTGCCTCGCGCTCGTCGTCACGGGGGCGGTCGCGACCGCATCGGGCCCGCACCCGGGATCGAGCTCGGATGTCGAGAGACTTGGTCTCGGGATCGTCGACACCGTCTACGTGCACGTACGGGTGGCGGCGGCGTTCGGCATCGGCGTTCTCGTGGTCGGCTGGCTGCTCTGGCGAATCCGTGACCGCTATCCGGGCCTCGTCCGGATCTGGGCCGGCCTCCTCGTCGTGCTCGTCGCACAGGCGATCCTCGGGGAGGTGCAGTACCGGAACGCGCTGCCCTGGGGCCTGGTGCTCGGGCACGTGGCGCTCGCGGCCGCGATCTGGGCCTTCAGCCTCGCTCTTGCGTTCGTGTTGTGGCGCCCTCCCGTGCCGCTGACCCGCCAGTAGGCTTGGTCTGTGGCTCGTGAGCTGAGGATCTTCGAGCGGCCCTCCACACTCGAGCGCCCGGTCCTGATCGGCGCATTTCGCGGGTGGAACGACGGCGGCCAGGCGGCGACGCTCGCCGCGGGCTACCTCGCGAAGCTCTGGGGCGCACGCAAATTCGCGGACATCGACCCCGAGCTCTTCGTCGACTTCCAGGCGACGCGTCCGACGGTCTCCCTCGAAGGCGGCCGGACGCGCAAGATCGATTGGCCCGAGAATGCGTTCTTCCGAGCGCGTATCCCCGGCGCGAATCGCGACGCGATCCTCCTCGTCGGCGTCGAGCCGAACTACCGCTGGCGCTCGTTCTCCGAGATCGTCACCGAGCTCGCGAGCGAACTCGGGATCGAGCTCGCGGTGACGCTGGGCGCGCTCGTCGCAGACGTCCCGCACACCCGCCCCGCACCGGTGACGGGGGCGGCGACCGATCCGCACCTCGTCGACGAGCTCGGCCTACAGCTCTCGCGCTACGAGGGCCCCACCGGAATCGTCGGGGTATTGCTCGACTCGTGCAGGCGCGCAGGGATCCCGTCCGTGAGCCTGTGGGCCGCGGTCCCGCATTACGTCCAGCTCGCTCCCAGCCCGCCCGCTGCGAAAGCGCTCTGCGAGCGCCTCGGAGGTGTCCTCTCGGCCGAGATCGACGTGAGCGAGCTCGCCGAAGCGGCGGACGAGTACGTGGACCAGGTCTCCCAAGCCGTGGCCACCGACAGCGAGACGGCGAGCTACGTCGAGGAGCTCGAACGCCGCGCGGACTCGCTCGACTGGCTCGAGGAGTCGGGCGACCTCCCCTCCGGCGACGCGCTTGCCGCCGAGATCACGCGCTTCCTGCGCGAGCGCGAGTCGGACGACGATCCGCCCGGCTCGGGCGGCGCCGGCTAGCGACTACGCGGCGTCTTCGACCTCTGCCGAGATGTCGGTCTCGGGCGGCGCCTCCGACGGCTCGGACGCGTCCGTTGACTCGGCTGCCGCAGCAGTCTGCGCCTGACCCTCGGCCGGTGTCGCACTCTTGCGCTTGCGCCGCCGACGGCGCGACTTGCGCGCGGTCAGCTTCGGCACGGGCAAGTTGTCCGCGAGCGCGTTCGCGATCTCGCCGATCGTCCCGAGTTCCTCGCGGGCGTGGTCGAGCGCGGAGTTCGCACGCGGCGTGTAGCCGTCGGCGGAGGCGAGGAGCGCGGCGCCGACCGGGAGCGGCATCTCCCGCGCGACCTGCACGAGACGGTTGACGTTCTCCTCGTGCCGGTAGCCCCGTGAGTTCGCGGCCGCGCCGAGGAGTCGCTTCGCCTCCGGGAACTCCGTGGACACACGCCGGTCCTGAACCTTCCGGGTCGCGCGCGCGAGGCGCCACGTCCAGCGGGCGAGGATCTGGTCCGGCGCGACCGGCTTCCCCTCGCCGACGGCGCGGAGCAGGATCCGCACCCCTGCGGCGCGATCCTTCTCCCACGGCGGCGCCTGGGTCACGAGCGTGACGAGGTCGTCGAAGTCGGCTCGATCGACGGGAGTCGCGACGCGATCCATGAGAGCGGTCATCCGGAGGCGGCGGTTCGGGTTCTCGGCCGCGCACGTCGCCAGGAACTGCTCGAGTGCGCCTTTGCCCGCGCGGCCCTCCGCGAACTTCTTCGCGAACTCGGCGCGCTGGTCGAAGCGGATCTGGCGGCCGGCGATGGTCGCCCAGAAGCGCTGCTCGTCGTCGTCCAGGTACTTCGGGTCGATGCGCTGCCACTCCCGCTGGATGACTGCGAGCCGTCGCGCGACGTCGGGGGTGACCGGAACGAGCCACGGGACCGGCGAGAGCTTCCTCCGCGCACGACGCTGCTGTCGCCTGCGCGGCGCCGGCGTGACGCGTGCTCCCTCGCGGTAGAAGTCGGAGTCGAGCAGCGCGTGCAGCGAGACGACGCGCTCGGAGTGGGTCGCGCCCTTCGGGACGAAGTCGACGACGACGCCGGCCTCCTTGCGCGGATGGATGCGCATGATCCGCCCGATCCGCTGCTGGTACACACGACGCGAGGCGGTCGGCGCGAGGTGCATGCACACCGTCGCGCGCGGCGAGTTCCAGCCTTCGGCCAGCAGCTGCGCGTTGATGAGGACGTTGATCTCGCCGCGCTCGTAGGCGGCGAGGGTCTCGGCGAGCCGCGCGGGCGGAGTCCTTCCCGAGACCGCTTCCGCCTTGAGCCCCGCTGCGCGGAACTCCTGCGCGAGGTTGTACGCGTGCTCGACGCCCGCGGCATAGACGATCCCGGGCGTGGAGCCGAAGCGCTCGCGGTAGAGGCTCGCCGCGGCCTGGTTCAGAGCCTGGTGGTCGAGGGCGGCGGCGAGGGCGCGTTCCTCGAAGTCGCCACCGACGATCGGAACCGAGTTGATCGCGGCAGCCGGCGGCACGCGGAGAGAGCGAAGCGGAGCGATCAACCCGCGTCGCGCGGCGTCGCCGAGAGGGAGGTCGTCGACCGAGGCCGGGAAGACGTCGGAGACCTGCTTCGCGATGAGCTGCTCGGTGGCGGTCATCCCGATGAAGAGTGGGTCCGGGAACGCGCGGATCGCGGCGCTCGTCTTCTCGCCGAGCGCGGTGTGGGCCTCGTCGCAGATGACCAGGTGGTACGCCTTGCGGTCGAGCTCCGAGCCGTGCCGCGCGAACCATGCGTACGTCTGGATCGTGATCGGGTTTTCGAGCGAGGGCTTCGAGCCGGTGAGGATCGGCTCCGTGAATCGGTTCGCGTAGCCCTCCGTCGTGAGGTCGCGGTTGAACTGCGCGACGAGGAGCCGGCGGTGGGTGAGTATGAGGACGCCTAGGTGGCGCGCCGCCTCGACGAAGCCCGCCGCGGCGATGGTCTTCCCCGAGGCGGTCGGATGGCGGAAACGGTAGCGGCGTACGGCTCCGGGATCAGGACCTGTGAACTCCTCAGGCTCGAGCTCTCCGTCCTCGATGAATCCGGCGTCGTAGTCGTCCTCGGGCTCCTCCTCGAGCTCGACCTCGGCAACCGCTCCGTTCCCTGCGGCGTGCCCGTTGCCGTTCTCTTCCGGCGCGCGCTGCGTGGAGGCGATCAGCTCCGCGAGCATCCCGGCCAGCGCGTCGACCTGATGTCGTCGGAGCTCGGTCCCGGCGGCGGTGCGTGCAGGGTCCTCGGTGAGCACGCGCTCGAGGCCGAGCATCAGCCCGTAGCGCACCTTCCACCGCGGAGATGGGGAAGGCTGTCCAGCCTCGATCTCCGCGAGCGCGTCGTCGAGTGCCGCGCGTCGGGCAGTACCGGGAGCGAGCGCCTGCACCGGATCCTCGTCCGGCATCAGGAACGGCTCGCCGAACCAGGATTCGGCCTTACGCGCCGCAGTAGTCAGGTTCTCTGCTGTATCCGACGTCAGCGTCGGGATGGTCGTCGCCTCGTGCATTCGCGCAGCACGTGTTGCCGTGCCGCTCCTTCCGAAGGATTGACGCTCGCCCGAAGTCGGCGAGCGGTGCTCGTCGGAGCATACCTCAGTCGGCGGCGCTGAGGTTGTGAACCGGCTCCCTGCCTGCAGATGAGGCCCTGCCGAGCTCCGCGAGCGGGCGGCCCACGACGCGCTCGGAGACGCCTCTCTGGTCGAGGTGCTTCGTGATCCCGCCGAGCCAGAACGGGAAGCCCGCGCCGAGGATGAGGCACGTGTCGATGTCTGCCGCCTCCGCGACCACGCCGTCCTCGAGGATGTGGCGAGCCTCGTCGGCGAGTGCCTCGAGCACGTCCTGATGCAGCTCCTCGACCGTTCGCGGCGCGTGCTCGACGACCACCACGTCCCCGCCCTCCGCGAGGCTCTCGAGCGTCTGCGAGAGCGGGAACCGATCGGGCCAGGCGTCGTGGAGCTGATGGCGAACGTGGTTCGCCACCTTCGGCCCGACGAGCTGCAGGAGCACCGACGGGGCCATCGGCAGGCCCATCCGCAGGACCGCCTCGTCCGTCTCCTCGACCGTGTTCCCGTGGTCGAGAGCCTGCGTGATCACCGAGCCCTGGCGCCCCAGGAGGCGGTTCACCACGAACCCGGTCGCGTCCTGGACGAGCACCCCCGTCTTGCGGAGCTTCTTCGTTACCGTCCAGGCGGTCGCGAGCGACGCGTCGTCAGTAGCGGGCGTGCGCACGAGCTCGACGAGCGGGAGGACGGCGACGGGATTGAAGAAGTGCATCCCGACGACGCGCTCGGGGTGCTCGCAGTCAGCGCCCATCTCGGTCACGGAGAGCGACGAGGTGTTCGTGGCGAGGACGCACTCGGCCGAGACGACCCGCTCGAGCTCGGCGAACACCTCCTTCTTGACCCCGATCTCCTCGAACACGGCTTCGATGACGAGATCGCAGCCGATGAAGGTCTCCCACTCTGTGCCGCCGCTCGCCAGCGAGCCGAGGAAGCGCGCCTTGCCTTCGCCGAGCCGCCCGCGCCGCACGAGCTCGGCGAGCTCGTCGCGGATCCACGCGAGTGCGTCGTCGACCTGCTCCTGCGTGAGGTCCCGGAGGACGACCGGGACCTCGAGCCGCCGCAGGAAGAGGAGCGCGAGCTGTCGCGCCATGAGCCCTGCTCCCACGACCCCGACCTTCTGCACTCGTCGCGGCTCGGCCTCCGGAATCCCGACGCCGCGCTTCGCGCGGCGCTCGACGAGGTTGAAGGCGTAGACGGATGCTTGTGCCTCGTCGCCCGGAAGGAGCTCCGCGAGCGCGTCCTCCTCGGCCCGGTAGCCCTCCTCGAGCGACCAGCTCGCCGCGCCCTCGATGAGCTCGAGCGCGCGGTATGGCGCCGGCGTCGCGCCATGCAGCTGGCCGTCGAGCCGTGCGCGTGCCTTGCGACAGACCTCGGCCGCATCGGAGAGATCCGCTGCAGGTCGGCGCTTTCCGGCGCCCTCCTCGGCCTTGTCCAAGAGGAAGGCGAGGGACTCGTCCACGAACTCGACGGGCTCGAGCACGACGTCGACGAACCCCGCGTCGAGCGCCCGGCGCGCGTCGAGCATCCGGTTCTGGCGAAGCGGGTTCTCGACGATGAACGTGACGGCCTGCTCGGCCCCGACGAGCTGCGGGATGAGCTGCGTTCCGCCCCAGCCGGGGATGAGGCCGAGGAAGACCTCGGGGCACGCGAAGTGGCGAACCGAGGATGCGATCGTTCGGTAGTCGCAGTGCAACGCGATCTCGACACCGCCTCCGACCGCGGCACCGTTGATCGCCGCGACCGTGATGAACGGCAGGTCGCGAATGCGCCCGAACAGCTCGTGCCCGGCCACGCCGCCGATCCGCGCGCGCTCGGGCGTGATCTCGCGGAACTCGCCGATGTCCGCGCCGACGGCGAACACGAATGGCTTGCCCGTGAGCAGCATTCCGCGCCAGTCGCGCGAGCGGAGCTGATCGAGCACGCCCTCGAGCGAGCGGAGTGCGGCCTCGCCGAACGTGTTCGGCTTCTGCCAGTCCTCGCCGTTGTCCATCGTCACGAGCGCGATCGGGCCGACGCGGGTGGCGATCCGCTGCAGCTTGAACTCGGTGGAGCTAGGCACGCTGCAGGTTTTCCCAGAGGATCGCGGCGCCCATGCCGAGCCCGATGCACAGCGCGGTCAGGCCGTAGC